>CAZQPC010000041.1:0-20927 GCA_964595005.1 uncultured Magnetovibrio sp. | reverse complement strand
TACGGCGACCACCGAGACCTACACTCTTTCCCTACACGACGCTCTTCCGATCTTACAGTGACGGCGCGGGCCACCGACACGGATGGTGATGACGGCGGCCAGTCAGTGGCGAATGCATCCGTCCTGGTCACGGCCACCCTGACCGTCAGCGTCGATGGCGATGACCTGTTGTTCGGCGGTATCGGCAAGGACACCATTGAAGGCGGCGGCGGCAATGATGAAATTCACGGCGACGGCGGTGCCGACGATATTGACGGCGGCGACGGTAATGATGTGATCAGCGGTGACGGCGGCAACGACATCATCGACGGCGGCAACGACAACGACACGGTCCGCGGCGGCGATTTCGATGATCGCATCTGGGGTGAGGACGGTAACGACGATCTGTCCGGCGATGCCGACAACGACATTATCTATGGCGGCGACGGCAAGGACGTCCTGCACGGCGGCCTGGACAACGACACCCTGCGCGGTGAGGCGGACAATGATGAGATTTTCGGCGACGGCGGCAATGACATTCTGATCGGCGCCGAGGGCAAGGACACCTTGTACGGCGGCACCGGCAACGATCTGCTGATCGGCGAAGAAGGCGCCGATATCCTTTATGGCGAGGATGGCAACGACAACATTCTCGGCGGCAGCGGCGGCGATATTCTGGACGGCGGCAACGGCAATGATCTGCTGCGCAGTGAAGGCGGCGCCGATCAGTTGATCGGTGGTGCCGGGGTCGACGTGATGATCGGCAAGGGCGGGTCCGACCGCTTCGTCTTCGATCTGGCCGGCGTGCAGGCGGAATCCGGCATCGGTTTCGGCAACCGCGATATCATTGAAGATTTCGATGCCGATGCGGCCAGCACGTCTGCGGATACCATCGCCTTCACTGGTGCCGTCAGTTTCAGCTTCGTCGGCGACGAAACCCAGCAATTTGCCGGCACAGGCGCGTCCGGGCGCTTCAACAGCCAGACCAAAATTCTGGAAATTGATGCCGACGGCGACCAGCAGGCGGATATGGAGATCGAACTGAAGGGCGTCGATGGCGCCGATCTGGATGATACGGATTTCTCGGTCACCTGAGGTCATCGCGCGCGGCATCCGTTATATCACCGTATGAAATGGCCGGGCCCCCGCGGTTTCCCTGGCACCACCGTTCGTCTACAACGAAGCCTCGCTTTTCAGGGAGGGACGCATGGAACGGCGCCATCAGGAGATTCGCGACGCGGTCAGCCAGCTTTGTCAGGGGTTCGGCGGCGAATACTGGCGTGAGAAGGACCGCAACCGGGCCTATCCCACGGAGTTCGTCCAGGAACTGACCCGCTCGGGGTTTCTGGCCTGCCTGATTCCGGAAGAATACGGCGGATCGGGCCTGGGGATTTCCGAAGGGGCCGCGATCTTGGAGGAAATTCAGTCATCGGGGTGCAACGGCGGCGCCTGTCATGCCCAGATGTACACCATGGGCACGGTGCTGCGGCACGGCAACGAAGATCAGAAGCGCATGCTGTTGCCGGGGATCGCATCGGGCGAGCTGCGCCTGCAGGCCTTCGGCGTGACCGAGCCGACGTCGGGCACGGACACCAGCCGTATCCGCACCACGGCGGTGCGTGACGGCGACAGTTATGTGGTCAACGGACAGAAGGTCTGGACGTCGCGCATTGAGCATTCCGATTTCATGCTGTTGCTGGCACGCACGGCGGGCCGCGACGAAGGCAAGAAGCCCCACGACGGCATTTCCGTGTTCTTGGTTGATATCCGCGAACTGGTCGGCAACGGGCTGGAGATCAAGCCGATCCGTGCCATGGTCAACCACGCCACCACGGAGGTGTTTTTCGACGACATGCGCATTCCCGCCGACACCCTGGTCGGCGAGGAAGGCAAGGGCTTTCGCTATATCCTGGACGGCATGAACGCCGAACGCATCCTGATCGGCGGCGAGACCATCGGCGACGCGCGTTGGTTCATCGATAAGTCCAGTGCCTACGCCTCGGAACGCGAGGTGTTCGGCCGGCCCATCGGCCAGAACCAGGGTATCCAGTTTCCCATCGCGCGGGCTTATGCGCAGATGCGCGCCGCCGCGTTGGTGGTCGAGCGCGCCGCCGATCTGTTCGACGCCGGGCAACCCTGTGGCGAAGAGGCCAACATGGGCAAGATGCTCGGTTCCGAAGCCGCATGGGCGGCGGCGGAGAGCTGCATGCAGACCCACGGTGGCTTTTCTTTCGCCGAGGAATACGACATCGAGCGCAAGTTCCGCGAAACGCGTTTGTACCAGATCGCGCCCATATCGACGAACCTCATCCTCAGCTATATCGCCGAGCATGTGCTGGGGATGCCCAGGTCGTTTTAGGCGATCACGATTAGAATGCCTCAGTCACTGTCATTCCCGCGAAAGCGGGAATCCAGGAGGACGCCCCATCTGGACTCCCGCTTTCGCGGGAGTGACGAAGGTTGGTAAATTGACGTATCGTGCCTTTGCGTCGAAGAAATTTTGCGGGACACGTTGCACATGACCATCGACATCGAACATTTGCGCACCTGGATCGGCAAGTCCGAGACCAAGACCGATACCCTGCATCCCGGTCCTTTGGCCGGCTTGGCGGCGACCCTGGACCGCGATGAACTGGAGCCGCAGGCCGGCGAACGCGTGCCGCCGGCGGGGCATTGGATTTACTTCAACCCGCAAGCCAAGGCCTCGGACATCGGGCCCGACGGCCACCCGAAGCGCGGCGACTTCCTGCCGCCCGTCGACCTGCCGCGCCGCATGTGGGCGGGCGGGCGCATGCGGTGGCCGGGGGAATTGAAAGTCGCCGACGTGGTGACGCGGACCTCAACCATCATGGATGTCAGCCACAAATCCGGAAAATCAGGTGAGTTGGTGTTCGTGCTGGTGAGCCATGAAATTGCGGCGGCGGACGGCGTCTGTGTTGAAGAGGAACACGACATTGTCTATCGCGCCGCCGCCGATCCCGGCGCGCCACCGCCGCCGGCCAGGCCGGCGCCGGCGGACGCCGTATGGTCGCGGACCATCGACCCCGATCCGGTGCTGCTGTTCCGCTATTCGGCGCTGACCTTCAACGGGCACCGTATCCACTATGATCTGCCTTACGTGACCGAGGTTGAAGGCTATCCGGGCCTGATTGTGCATGGACCGCTGATCGCCACGTCGCTGATGGATCTTTGCCGCCGCGAACGGCCGGATCGGCGGTTGGTGCGCTTCGACTACCGGGCCCTGTCGCCGCTGTTCGACATCGCGCCGTTCACGGTCAACGGACGGCCCCACGGGGATGGCCGGACGGCGACGCTATGGGCCGCCAATGCCGACGGCGGACTGGCCATGCAGGCGGAAGCCGAGTTCGAAGGCTGACGGCCATGGTCGGCGACAACAACGTCAACGTGATCATCGTCCTGGGTGCCGCCCAGGATCCGGATGGCTCGCCAGGGCCGGCGATGACGCGGCGTGTCCATCATGGCGCCCGGCTTTTTGCTGCGGGCACCGCGCCAGCCATGCTGTTGAGTGGCGGGCCGACGCGCGTCGCCGAACCCGAAGCTGTGACCATGCGTCGCGTCGCCGTGGCGGCGGGGGTGCCGGCGGAGGCGATTTTTCTGGAGCGCGATTCGCGGCGGACATTCGAGAACGCCGTCGAATGCCGCGCCGTCATGGCTGAGGAGGGTTGGGGCCGGGGGCTCCTGGTTACCGACGACTTCCACATGCGGCGGGCGTTGATGAGCTTCCAGGGCCTGGGGCTCAGCGTGCGTGGTGAGCCGGTGGCTAATACGCTCACGCCCTATGTCGCCGCGGCCCATGTGCGGGAGTTCTTCGCCCGCCAGATGTACGCGCGGATGATCCGCGCCTACGTCGTTGGGAAAACGTGACGGGACGCGGCCGGCGCGCTACAAACTGAGCATGACCGCGACCAAACCCGCCCTTGCCGGCATTCGCGTCCTGGATGCGGCAACCTTCATCGCCGCGCCCTACGCGGCCTCCATCCTGGGTGAGTTCGGCGCCGAGGTGATCAAGATCGAGAACCCCAAGGGCGGCGATCCCTGGCGGCAGTTCGGTACGGCCACGGAAAAGCCCGGCATGTCCTTGTCGTGGCTGACCGAGGCCCGCAACAAGAAATCCATCACTCTGAACCTGCGTGCCCCGGAGGGTGCCGAATTATTCAAGCGCCTGGCCGCCGGGGCCGATGTGGTTTGTGAGAATTTCCGCCCCGGGACCCTGGAGAAATGGGGGTTGGGCTGGGATGCGCTGAGCGCCGTCAACGCCGGCCTGATCCTCATGCGGATCTCCGGCTATGGCCAGACCGGTCCCTATAAGGACCGCCCCGGGTTCGCGCGGATCGGTCATGCGGTCGGCGGTCTGACCTATCTTTCCGGTCTGCCGGGCGAAATTCCCGTGACGCCCGGCTCCACGTCACTGGGTGATTACATGTCCGGAATGTATGGCGCCATCGGCATCATGATGGCGTTGCGCCACCGCGATGCCACCGGAGAGGGCCAGGTCGTCGACATGGCGCTTTATGAATCGGTGTTTCGCGTGCTGGATGAGATCGCGCCGCGTTATGCCTTTGAAGGCCATGTGCGCGAGCCGGAAGGAACCGGCACCATCAACGCCTGTCCACACGGTCATTTCCCCACCGGCGACAGCAAGTACATGGCCATCGCGTGCACCACGGACAAGATGTTCGAACGCCTTTGTGCGGCCATGCAGCGCCCCGACCTGTTAGCCGCCTACGGCGATCAGAAAGTGCGCTTGGCCAGCCGCGACAAGGTCAATCCGGAAGTTGAGGCCTGGACCCGGTCCATGGACCGCGACGCCGTCATGCAATGCTGCATCGAACACGAGGTGCCATCGGGGCAGATTAATTCCATCGCCGACATTTTTGCCGACCCGCACTTCAAGGCCCGCGAAAACATCGTCACCATTTCAGTGCCCGGGATAGGCGACGTGCCGGTGCCGGCGCCCTTGCCGAAGCTTTCCGCGACGCCTGGTAAGGTGTGCGCGCTGGGTCCGGAACTGGGCAATGCCAACGAAGAGATTTATCAAGGCCAACTGGGCCTGTCCGCCGACGATATTGCGGCCCTGACGGACAAGGGGGTGATATGAGGCGTTTTTCTCCGCGCGGAGATTTTTCGCTTCGTCATAATCGACCAGCCGGTGCGATAAGGCCGGGTATTTCCTCGGTTCGTACCGGGTTGATCCGTTACGCTGACGGCGGGCATATTTTGTGGAGCAATCATCATGGTGGAGACAGCGCATTTCGCGACCGGCAACTATCGCTATGTACGGGGGCCGTTTCAGTATTCCGGCGGGGTTGCCGCCGACCCGGGTTTCGCCATCGAACGGGTGCGCTTCGCCCGGCCCTTGGACATGGACGCGGGGTTCCGCGCCATCGAAGACCATCTGAACGCCATGGGACGGCCGTTCACGTCCTTTTGCGCCTGTGAGCTGCGCTCGGCGGCGCCGTTTTCCGACCAGGGCTTTATAGATTTCAACCGTGTTTACGTGGGCACCCTGGAACGCTGGGGCATTTTCAAGGACGACGAGAATCCGGTGGCGCGGTCCAACGTCTGCCCGGAGATCGACCCGCCGGGGGAATCGGTGTTTGAGGCCTTCTGCTACACGGTGCCGGTGAGCGCCTCGGATGACCAAACGGCCAGCTTCGTCATCGCCGGGTCCGGCGAGGCCCACGAAGGCGCGGGCAGTTACCAAGAGCGCACGGTCCGTTACGGTGACACCTCACCCGGCGCCATGGCCGAGAAAGCGCGGCACGTGCTGGGAGCCATGGAAAGCCGCATGGCGTCGCTTGGTGTCGGCTGGCCCCAGGTCACGGCGGCGCAGGTGTACACGGTCTACGACATTCATCCATTTCTTGCCGACGAGATCGTCCGCCGAGGCGCCGCGGCCCGCGGGCTGACCTGGTATTATGCGCGGCCGCCCGTCGATGGGCTGGATTTTGAAATGGACGTGCGCGGCGTTCCCACGGAGCGGATGATTTAATCCATCTGTATGGTGCCGAAAAGGTAGTTGACGCGACGGTCTGACTCATTATATTTAACCATATGGTTAAATATAATGAGTCAATGGCATCGGATGCGCGCCTGGACAGATTGTTCGGCGCCCTGGCCGATGGCACGCGCCGCGCAATACTGGCACGTCTGACGGTAGGACCGGCGCAGGTCAGCGAACTGGCGGCGCCCTTCGATATGTCCCTGCCGGCGGTCTCGAAGCATCTCAAGGTTTTGGAAAATGCCGGGCTGTTGAGGCGCGACAAGGACGGCCGGGTCCATCATTGCAGCCTGCGGACCCAGGGCTTGAATGACGCGGAAGCCTGGATTGAACAAACAAGAGCGTTCTGGCAACAGCGCTTTGACAGCCTGGAACGTCATCTGAAGGCGCAACAGGAGAAAGACCATGGACGGAACGATGCCTGAGGCAAATACCGACGCGGTCATTGAGCATGTGATCAACATGACGCGGGTCTTCGCAGCGCCCCGCGAGGCCGTCTGGAAGGCCTGGACGGAGCGCGACCAGGTGGCCGCCTGGATGGGTCCGCCGGGCATCAAGGCGGATGTCGAGACGTGGGATTTCCGCGTCGGTGGCGCTTATCACCTGACCATGCTGTCGGAAGAAAAGTCGCCGCTTGGCGGTGAGTTTCTGGAAATCGTCGACGGCCGGCGGCTGGCCATGACCTGGACCTGGGAGTTCGGGGTTCTGGAAGGTGTCGAGATGCTGGTGGAGCTGGGTTTTCGGGATGTTGACGGCGGCACGGAACTAACCCTTACCCACACCAAGCTGCCGACGGAGAAAGCCCACGAAATGCACACCGGCGGCTGGGAAGGCTGTCTGGCGGAGTTGGAAGCCCACATAGCCGTCTGACGGCGCTCGCCACGGCATTGACCGGCGCGAGCGCGCCAATGCCGCCAATCCGTCCGCCGTGATAACCCGGCGCCCGGCGCTCAGCGTTCTCGTGATGGTCGCCCGCGCCGGTGTGCAATCGGCGATGGACGTCGTCATCAAGCTGACCGGGCCGGATTTCCAAACCATGCAGGTGGCGTTCATCCGCGACTTGAACGGCACCGAGATCATCGGCGCTGCGGGGCTTCACATGGTTCCGCCGCGAGGCCAATCTCAAACCTCCGCGAAGAAGCTTCCCGGTGGCGACGCAATATGCCAGAGTCCGGCGCACGAAAACAGGTGAGGCCGCATGTCCAAAGATAAAGTTCTGACACCCGCGGGGGGCGCCGCTCGGATGTCATCGGGATTAAAGATGACCAATCATGTCCGTTGATCATTCCCAAACCATCAAACAAGCCCGCGAACACCATCTGGCGGGACGATTTGACGAAGCGACGGCCATGTATCAACGGGTACTGAAGGACGACCCGGATAACCCTGACGTTCTTCACATGCTCGGCGTCGCCGCCCTTCAACAGAACGACCTGGAAAACGCCGCGGGCTTGATCTCCAAGGCGTTGGCGCTAAAGCCCGATTTCAGTCTTGCCCATAATTCCATCGGCTCGGTGTACCAACGCCTGGGGCGCGTCGACGATGCCATCAGATCGTTCCGCCAGGCGATCAAGTTTGACCCGGAGAACGGCAACGCCCAGTTCAACCTAGGCACCATGCTGCTGGCCCTGCGCAAGCACAACGAAGGTGCGCAGGCTTTGGCCCAGGCGGCGAATTTGCTGCCGTCCTTTCCGGATGCGCATTACCAGCTCGGCGTAGCCTACAGATCCTTGAGACTTTTTGATCAGGCCATAGCGGCCTTTTCCCGGGCGATAGAAATTAATCCCGATTTTTCGCTCGCCTACAGTGGCCTGGGTAACGTCTACGGCGACATGGGCAAATTGCAGGAGGCCGACGCCGCGCATCGCCGCGCCATTGAGGCGGATCCCGGTTTTCACATCGGCTACTTCAATCTGGGCAATATCGCCGTCAGACTGGACCAGACGGAGCGGGCCGTCGAAGCCTATCGGCGTGTCCTTGAGATCAAGCCCGATTTCGTTGAAGCGCACGGCAACTTGGCCGACACGCTGTTCAAAGCCGGCGAACACGAGGATGCCGTTGCCGCTATTCGCGAGGGCATCGCAAGGCATCCCGACGAAGCCAATCTTTACTACATGCTTGGCTCCGCATTTCAGGAGATGGGAAATCTTGACGACGCCTTGAAGACGGCCGATGCCGCCCTGGAGAGTGCCCCGTACAACACCAAGATTATTTCCTTGAAGGTGGCTGTCCTAACAGCGTTGGGTCAAAAGCAGGCCGCGGATACTCTTTTCGATCCTGATCGCTTGATCGATACCGTTCGGCTTAAGCAAGTCCAGGGCTTCGAAGACCTTGGAACCTTCAACGCTGAATTACGCGACCATATTCAGCGCCACCCGACCTTGTTCGACGACCCGACACACAATGCCACGCGAAATGGCAAACATACGGGAGAATTGCTGCAGGAACCTAAAGGGCCGATGGCGGCTTTGGAGGAACTGATCATGCAAGCGGCGGAAGCTTACCGCCGGAAAATCGGCACCGATCCGAACCACCCGTTCGCCGCCGCTCCTCCCCGCCGGTTCAGGCTAACGGCCTGGGCCGTGGTCCTTTCAGCCGAGGGTTATCAAACGGCCCACATTCACCCCGAAGCCTGGCTGAGCGGCGTCTATTATGCCCAAGTGCCGGCGGTCGTCGAAGCCGAAACGCCCGCGCATGCCGGTTGGATCGCATTTGCCAAAACGCCAGAGCTGCTCGAGGTTGAACCCGGCCCGGAGGTCCGCTTGATCCAGCCGAAAGAGGGATTGATGGTCCTGTTCCCGTCCTATTTTTTCCACAACACCATTCCGTTTGAGACTGACGAGACGCGAATTAGCATTGCCTTTGACTTGATTCCGGTTTGGGGTTGAATTGGTCCTTCGAAAGCAATGCGACCAGCAAAATCATCACTCACCTGCTGACGAAGTTGCGAGGCGCTTGTTGGTGTTGGTGCTTCTAGCCTTCCGCCGGGAAGTTCAATTCAACCAGAAATTCCTGCGGGCCGGTGATGAAAATCTGGCGCATGCCGTCACGTGGCACGATGCGCCGGTCCTGTTTGTAGTCGGTCGCCTCGATCCTGGCATTGACCTCATCATAGCGCGCCGGCTCGCCCTGGAATGCCATATGATCCAGGGCGCCCGTGTCATCGGCATCGGCGCTGTCGTCACCAATCAGATGGACGACGGGACGGCCGTCAACCCGCTCATACAGCCAATATCCGTTGAAATCGAAGGGCGGCCGGTCGCCGACGTCCAGTTCGACGATTTCGCAGAAAAAATCCTTCATGGCTTCCAGCTCGCTGGTGCGGATGGTGAAATGATCCAGTCTCATGGTCTCAGAGTTCCTTGTTCTTAAAGTCCGATAACGAATTTCTTAATCGCTGTGACGGCGCTCTGCCAGTTTTCGTCCTCGCTCAAGCCCGACTTCTTGCGCGGCTTGAACCCGTGGTCGCCATCTTCCAGCCAGTGTAACCGAATGGCCGCGCACAGGCGATACCCGGCGACCTCGTCGGCGTTGCCGAGCGCATCGCGGGTGCCCTGGCAAATCAGCGCCGGCGTTCTCAGATTTTCCAAATGCTCCAGCCGGTTCGGCCCCGGCTCCTTGCCCGGCGCGTGGAAGGGGTACCCCAGACAGACCAGCCCCTTGACCCCGGCTTCGTCGGCAATCAATGACGCCATGCGCCCGCCCATGGATTTGCCGCCGATGATCAGGTTTTTCGCGCCCAGTTCATCGATCACCGCCTGCCAGGTTTCCAGCAGCACCGGCAACCGGTTCGGCGGCTTCTTTTTTCCGGTCTCACGCCGTTCAGCCATATAGGGGAACTCGAACCGCACCACTCGGAACCCGTCCGCACCCAACCGCTCGGCAAACACCTGCATGAATTCGGAATCCATGGGTGCCCCCGCACCGTGGGCGAGGGCGATGGTTGTGGCGGCGTCGGCGGGTCCATCGAAAAGCAGATCGGTCATGATGGTAATTTAGCCGAAAGACGGGGCAAGAAAAACCGCCGGGATCGCGAAGACCCCGGCGGTAAAGTGTCGTCGGATCGTCGAACTAAAGCTTGATGTCGTAGGCGAACTCAATGGCGCCGGATACGGCGGATGAACTCTCCTTGCCGCCGATCCCGCCGACGTCGAAGACATAGCCGATGGGCTTCTTCAGTTCGCCGTCGAGCAGCACATCAAAGTCACCGGACAGGCCGGCATATTTCTTATGCAGGCCGCCGCCGACTTGGGTGGTGGCGTCCTTGGCCATGCCGATGGCCCAGCCTGGGCCGCCCACATCCTTGGCTTTCTTGGCGAAGACGGTGCCGACGAAGGCCGACACATCCAGGCCGCTGCCGCTGGAGACCCCCATGCCGATGCCCAGGCGGAACGCCAGGTCACCGGAAAAGTCGGTGACGAAGTAGGGATTGAAGCTGATGGTCGGTGCGAAGGACCCCTTCGGAATTTCCAGCTTCAAGGCCTTGATGAAGGGCATGACCTGCGGCGGCAGTTGCTTGATCGAATAGGTCACGGAAACCCCAAAGGTGTGGTAGTAGGGGTTCTTGGTACCGCCCATCGCCGCATTGGCGGATTTGATGAACAGGCCATCGAAGATGCTGGGCAGATCAAGCGACGCCTTCTTTGGCGTGAAGCCGATGGCACCGGTCACCGCCGCCATCTTTTCCTTGTTCGATTTGTAGCAAAAGCCCTTCTTCGATACGGCGGCGAACAGTTTCTTGCCGTTTTTCTTGGCCGCCGCCATGAAAGCCATCTGATCGTTGGTCATGAAGGGCCGGATCTTCTTGGTCATGGGCTTGGTCAGCTTAGCGACTTTCTTTTGCGCCTTCTGAAGTTGCTTGGCGGCGCCCTTGGTGATTTTGGTCACGCCCTTATAGCCCTTCGGCGTCAGGACGGCCTTGAGCGCGAACACAATGGCATCGGTAGCGGCTTTCTCCGCCTTCTTCGCGCCTTTTCCGGCTTTCTTGGTGACTTTCGCACCCGCCTTCGCGACCTTGATCACGTCGGACATCATCGTGCACAGCAGCATCGCCGGCTTCATGCACTTGTTGGAGACGATCTCTTCCATCAGGCCTTTGTTGCATGACGGAATACGCTCGACGATCAGGCACGGGCGCTGGCCTTCCTTGCCGCATTCCTTGCGCTTGTAGCATTTGCCGCGGACATCGATGTTGCCGGCGTCACAGACCCTGTCCGGGTTCGGCAGGCAGGCATCCTTGGCCGTCACCTTGGTGATGGAACGGAAATAATCGCCCGGGCATTTCCAGCACTGGCCCTTGGCGCGCGGATCGAAAAAACCTTTCTGGCAGGGCTTGTATTTGGAATCCCTGGTTGCCTTGGCGCTCTTCAACTTGGAAATCTTGATGCACGCCTTGCCCTTATCGACGGCGACGATGCCGCGCTTATAGCCCTTCGGGCATTCCCAGCAGGCGCCCAGGCCGCCGCCCTTCTTGTCCCAAAACTCACCTTTCTTGCAGCCCTTCTTGCCGATCTTGATCTTGCGTTTTTTCTCGGCTTTTTCGTAGCTGGTCTTCATCGGCAATTCGCAGGCGTTCTTCGCCTTGATTCCAAAAATGGTGCGCTTGTACCCCTTCGGGCACGACCAGCACGCGAACGTCGACACATCGAAGAAGGTGCCCTTCGGGCAGGTCAATTTTGCCTTGGAGAGGAAGGTCGCTTTTGCCGGTGGGCAAATTTTTTCCCCCTTGGCGCCGCATTTCGGCGTTTTGTCCGTGGCCGCCCATGCCGGTCCGGATATCGCCAAAGTTGCCAAAATAAAAAGCGCTGCAATGGCCAGCGCACAGTATGATCGTCTCATAGTACCCCCGTTATTTCGTCTGTTGAAATTTCCGCAAGTGGATGTGATTCAACAAGGCAATAACCATAACATTTATGGGGTATCGACTAAATCCGTCCGCCGCTGACTCGCAGATTGGCGCCATTTACATAGGACGCGGCATCGGACAGCAGCCATACGATGGCCTCGCCGATCTCTTCCGGTTGGCCGAAGCGGCCCATGGGCAATTGCGGGCCGAGGCGGTCGAGGGCTTCTCTAGACGGCATGTCCGTTTCCGTCAGGCCGGGCGCCACAGTATTGACCCGGATACCTTCGCGGGCGACCTCTTGGGAAAGTCCGATGGTCAGGCTGTTCACCGCACCCTTTGACGCGGCATAGAGGATGCCGTCGTTGGGGCCACCGAGATGTGCCGAGCCCGATGAGACATTGACGATGGCGCCGCCCTGGCCGCCGTGCTTGGTCGACATACAATTAACGGCGGCGCGCGCACAGAGGAAATAGCCGAGCACGTTGGTTTCAAGCACATCGCGAATGTCGGTGTCGCTCAATTCGTCCAGCCGGCCGCGGGGTCCGTGGACGCCGGCGTTGTTGACTAGGCCGGTGATGGGGCCCAGTTCATCCGCAACGGCGGCGAACATGCGCTCCACATCCGCCTCAACGCCCGTATCCGCCTGTACGGCCATGGCCTTGCCGCCGGCAGCGGTAATTTCGGCGACGTTCTGCTCCGCCTTTTCGGCGCTGGCGACGTAGTTCACGGCGACGGCGTGGCCGGCCTGGGCGCAGAGCTTGGCGACGGCGGCGCCGATGCCTCTACTTGCACCAGTTACAAGAGTTACTTTTGACATTCGGGCCTCTCAATTTGATTCCCTCCCCCCTTGCGGGGGAGGGTTAGGGTGGGGGGTAAGAAAGCGCCGTCCGGCGCGCAACAATTCTCATCCGATCCCGCGTACACACCCCCACCTCGATCCTCCCCCGTCAAGGGGGAGGAAGTAAAGATGGTGCGGTTGCGGCTCGGGGCTAACCGTTATGGATCGGCGCCGCGAATTCGGCGAAGAAATCGTTGCCCTTGTCGTCGACGACGATGAAGGCGGGGAAATCCTCGACCTCGATCTTCCAGATGGCTTCCATGCCGAGCTCTTCGTATTCGACGACCTCGACCTTCCTGATGCAGTCCTGGGCCAGACGCGCCGCCGGGCCGCCGATGGAGCCCAGGTAAAATCCGCCGTGATTGCGGCAGGCATCGGTGACGGCCTGCGAGCGGTTGCCCTTGGCCAGCATGAACATGGACCCGCCGGCGGCCTGGAACTGCTCCACGTAGGCGTCCATGCGCCCCGCCGTGGTCGGCCCGAAGGACCCCGACGCGAAGCCTTCAGGCGTCTTCGCCGGACCGGCGTAATAGACGCCGTGGTCCTTGAAGTACTGGGGCAGGCCGTCGCCCCCATCCAGGCGTTCCTTCAGTTTGGCATGCGCGATGTCGCGGGCGACGACCAAGGGGCCGTTCAGGCTGAGCCGCGTCTTCACCGGGCATTCGGCCAGTTGCGCCAAAATTTCCCGCATGGGCCGGTTGAGATCGATGGAGACCACGTCGCCGCTGAGATCGTCGCCCATGACGTCGGGCAGATACTGCGCCGGGTTGGTTTCCAATTGCTCCAGGAACACCCCGTCCGTGGTGATTTTGCCCTTGATCTGGCGGTCCGCCGAGCACGACACACCGAGGCCGACCGGGCATGATGCCCCGTGACGGGGCAGCCGGATGACGCGCACGTCGTGGCAGAAATATTTGCCGCCGAACTGGGCACCGATGCCCATGTCGCGGGTCATCTGCAGGATTTTCTCTTCCCATTCCACATCCCGGAAGGCCTGGCCGTATTCGTTGCCGTGGGTCGGCAACCCGTCCAGGTATTTGGTCGATGCCAGCTTCACGGTTTTCAGGTTCATCTCCGCCGAGGTGCCGCCGATGACCACGGCCAAGTGATAGGGCGGGCAGGCCGCGGTGCCGAGCGTGCGGATTTGCGCATCCAGAAATTTCATAAGGCTGTCGGGGTTCAACAGCGCCTTGGTCTGCTGATAGAGAAAAGTCTTGTTGGCGGACCCACCGCCCTTGGCGATGAACAGGAACGAATATTCGTCGCTTTCGGTGGCGTAGATGTCGATCTGGGCCGGCATGTTGTCGCCCGTGTTGACCTCCTGGAACATGTCCATGGGGGAGACTTGGGAATAGCGCAGGTTGTTCTCGTCGTAGGCCCGCATGGCACCTTCCGCCAGGGCGGCCTCATCACCACCGCCGGTCCATACCCGCTGGCCCTTCTTGCCCATGATGATCGCGGTGCCGGTATCTTGGCACATGGGCAGAACGCCGCCGGCCGCGATGTTGGCGTTCTTCAGAAGATCCAGGGCGACGAAGCGGTCGTTATCTGAAGCCTCCGGGTCGTCGAGGATTTTGCTCAATTGCTTGAGGTGCGCCGGGCGCAACAGGTGGTTGATATCGCGAAAGGCCTCGGCCGAAAGCTTTTCCATGGCCGCCGGATCAACGGTCAGGATGTCTTCGCCGTTCATCGTCGTGGTGCCGACGCCGTCGTCCGAAATCTTGCGGTAGGGCGTGGCGTCATCGCCGAGCGGGAACATGGTGTGATGATCGTAACCGGTCATAGCATCCTCATTTGGTCGTCATGGTGATATGTCTTTGATTGTTTTTGCCCGCATCGGCGCCGCCGTGGCGGTATCCGTATCGGCATCGGCCGCTTAAGAACGTTTGTTGCGAAAGGCGTCCAGGGCGATGACCTCACCGGTCTTCGGCGCTTCGTTGCCGTCTTGGGCCGCATCGTCGTTGTCTTCGAGCGTCGGCAGTTCTTCCAGGGTCTCGGCCAATTCTTCGCCTTGATCGTTGCCGAGCGCCGCGATCTCTTCATCATCCATGGATACCGTCTTCAGCTGCAGGCCGAAGTTTACAGACGGGTCGGCGAAGGACGTGATCGCCGCATAGGGGATGACCAATTGTTCCGGCGTGCCCTTGAAGCGGAGCGAGACGGCGAAGCCATCGTGCTCGACAAGCAGGTTTTCAAACTGGTGCTGCAAGACGATGGTCATTTCGTCGGGGTGTTCGGCGCGCAGGTATGAAGGCACTTCGACCCCGTCGGCGCCAGTCTTGAAGGTGATGTAAAAATGATGGTCGCCGGGTAAACCCTGTTCGCCGGCCAGGGTCAATGCGCGCTCGATGACGCGTCGCAGAGCCTCTTCGATCCAGACGTCGTAGCGGAGTTGTTCATTGTCCATACGTCTGTTCTACCCCGGAACGGCCATCGTTGCCAGACCTGAGCGTGACACCGCCTTGCCCTGAGCGCGGCGGCCGTCAGCGCCGCCAGGCGGCGACCATGACGAAGGTTCCCCACTTGTCCTTGTATTTCGGCGGGTTGCCGAATGTCAGCGCCTTGCCGCCGCCATTGGGCACGAATGCCGGCGCACCTTTGACGTAGGACTTGATGGAGACACGGTCGCCGGTGGAGATGGGGGCGCCGCCGCCGCCGCCGCTGGCCGAGTTGATCTGGAAGAAGTATCGCTTGTCGCGCTTGTTGACCTTTTTCCTGCTGGCGAAGGCCGCCTTCTTTTTGCGGTTCATCCAGACGTAGCGTTCGGTTTTTTGGGCCAACAAGGTGACCGGTTCACCGAAACGCGGCGTACGTTTCTTGTCCTTTACGGAATGGACCAGAAATACCGCATTGCCCTTGCATCTCGTGGCAACGGCCCGCACATGCCCGCCGGCGTTGCCGCGTTCCAGATAGTGTTTGCCGTCCGCCGTCTTGAAACAGACCTTCAGCGGCTTCGCCTCGGCGGGGGCCGCTGCCAAGAATGGCGCGGCGATAATCGCCGCGGCCAGAATTCGACCTTGCATCATAAACTCTCCCTTTCCCTGTCGGCGCTAATTCATATACAGGCCATATACAGGTACGGCGCCACCGTATGATCAGAGTCTGACAGGAATCTGACGAAAACGCGGCAAAGACGGCCGTTTTTGAAATGCCGCAGGGGTGGAGCGGTTAAAGTTTAAATGGAAACGCCTGAGACGCCTTTTCCGATTCCCTTGCCAGGAGCGGTTCGCGCAGCGATGTCGGAAATATCGGAAGCGTAGCGCGACGCCGTCCAGGGGGTCGGAGAAGGCGCCCGAGGGGTCGAGTTTGCGGCTTTCCGGCGTTGTCGACAATGCTCACCGATGGCACCGCATCGCTTTCGCATCCTCTCCTAACCGGAAAACCGCAAACCCGATCTCAGGCGTTTCCATTTAAACTTTAACCGCTCTAAGCAAGGGGAGGGCCATAACAAAAGTGGGAGGCTTCTGTTGCCAGGCGCCTCCCGAACCCCGCCTAGACGTGCAAACGCCTAGGACTTAATTTTCGGTAAGTACGACTGCATTAAGCAGCGGCACGAACCGGAGCATAGTTGTCATTAGCAACTATTATATATGGACCGGTATCGGCGGTACCCAACCGAACGAAAGCCATTGCCTTTACTACGCACGTCGATCCTGTTTCGCCCCCAGAGTTCCCCGCGCGCCTTAACCAAAGGCGGGGGGAGGAATTTGGTGGAGGCGCCGGGCACTGCCCCCGGGTCCGCAACGCTTATTCCGCAACGCGTTTATCGCCATAGCCGGCAAGCCGGCATCGCTAATATAGGGATGGCGGACGGGTTTCCGCAAGGGCATTGGCGGGCCGCGATCAGATCGCTGCGACGGCGCGTTCCATGGCTGCTTCGTCAAAGGCCGGCATGGTGATGATCCGGCCAAACCCCTGCTTCGCGTACCACAGGCTGAAACCCAATACGATGAAGGCATCCGAGGCCTCGACAACGTCGACGAAGTCGTGGACGCCTTGGGTGTAATAGACGGCCTCAATGGACATGCCCATCTCATCGGCCTTGGCGCGGCAGGCGCCGACCCGCTTGTCATTTTTGCCGATCCATTCGGGGGCCAGACTGCCAACGAAGATGTATTTCATGTCGCTGCCTCCTTGTGCGAGCTGTTGGCGGGGGACCAAGCATCATAGCACGTGCCGCAAGGCAATTCCCCGGGTGCTCGCAAACCTGTTATGGTGGAGGCGAATCGCCAGGGACATGCCCGGGACATGCCAGGGACGTAGCGGGACGCGGCAGGGATTGCGGAAGGAAGTCAAATGCGCCGTTCGATGACCGTGGTGCTGTGCCTGATGTTGGCAGTAGCCAGCGCCGGCGGGGCGGCCGAGGCGCCACCGATGACGCCCGCCGCCGCCAAGGTCGTTGATCTGGCCGACGGCATGGCCAAGCGGGTTGCCCGTGAAGGCCTCGACAAGACCTTGCGGACGTCATCGGTGGCCGATTGGACCAGGCCGGGGGCCGGGCTCGATATCTTCGCCTTTGAGACCAACGGTACGTTGCGCGCGCATCCCAATGCCGGCATGGTCGGCCATGACATCACGCCGACAAAAAGCGTCGATGGTCAGGCTTTCATCACTGAGATCATCGCCGCCCTGACTGAGCCCGGCGCGACGACTTGGATCACCTATACCCGGTGGGACCCGAAGGAGAAGCGGGTCCGCCCGAAACGCACCTATGCGCGGCGCGTCGGCCTGATGATCCTGGCCTGCGGGTTTTATCTGGACGAGGTGTGAGCGCGGCGGCGCGATCTATTTCGGGTACAGCACCTTCAGATCGTGGATGCGGATCAGTGTTTCATAGAGCCCTTTCGCCTTAAGCTCCTGGTACGCCTTGTCAAAGTCGGCGATGATTTGCGCCTTATGGGGATGCGCTTTGGCGATCTGTGGTGAGTTGTAGTTGATCTGGATCGGCGGCTGCAAAACCTTGAGCTTGTGGGTGAACGGCGGCGTCAGGGTTTTGATGGTTTCGTCCAGATTGACCGGATCACTGGCGATGGCGTCGATGCGGCCGCCACCCAGCATGGCCAACAGGCGTTTCAATTCGGCGGCCTTGAAAATTTGAATGTTATTTTGGTTGTCGAACACGCTCATGCCGCCGGCATCGCGCACATATCCGACCCGCTTGCCGTAAAAATCAGCCATCCGGCCGGCGATGATCGGTGTGTTCTCCAAGGCGACGAAATTCACCGTGTCGTGTAAGATGACATTCAGAGGGTCGAAATGCGGGGCGAAGTTGGGGCCGCGCCAGGCCGATGAAATGAGATCGTATTTCATCCGCTTCGCCAACTCGACGCAGCGCGGCCAGGGCACCAGTTCGGTGCGGATCTTGTAGCCGGCGTGACGGAACACCCGCATCACCAGATCGGGAACGAAGCCCTTTCCGGGCAGGTCGTTGCCGCCGTATTTGCCCCAGGGCGTGCCGCAAATGACTAGGGATTTCGGGTCGCCGGCGTCGGCCGTCGGCACAACGGCCATCATCAAGGCGCCCAGAAGCACGGCACCCCATTTGCATTTCTTATACATAAATGTCTCCGCCAAACGTCTGGTCGGACCATAGCATCTGAAACGTAGGTTTCTAGGCATAGACTTCTGCGCTTGGTACCCTTTTATGAACAAGCCTCACACAGGGAGCACGCCATGAAAGTCGGATTTATCGGTCTTGGTACCATGGGCGCCAGCATCGCGCTGAATGCCATCGGGGGACAACATGCGCTGGTTGTCCATGACATCAACCGCGCCGCCGCCGGCCCGCATCTGGACTTAGGCGCCGAATGGGCCGATACGCCGAAGGCCGTTGCCGCCGCCAGCGATGTTGTCTTCACGTCCCTGCCGGGGCCGCCGGAGGTCGAACACGTGGCACTGGGTGACGACGGCCTCTTGCCGGGACTGAAACCGGGATCGGCGTATTTCGATCTCAGCACCAATTCGCCGACGCTCATGCGCAGCCTGCACGCGAGCTTTCGCGAAAAGGGCATTGAAGTTCTGGACGCCCCGGTCAGCGGCGGGCCCGACGGGGCGCGCACGGCGAAGATGGCGATTTGGGTTGGTGGCGACGAAGCGACCTTCGAAAAATATAAGCACGTCTTGGCATCGATCAGCGACGCGGCCCGCTACATCGGTCCCATCGGATCCGGATCCATCGCCAAATTGGTGCACAACCTGTCCGGCTATATCATCCAGGCCGCTCTGGCCGAGACCTTCACCATGGGGGTTAAGGCGGGGTTGGAGCCCGGCGCCCTTTGGGAGGCGGTGCGCCAGGGCGCCATCGGCCGGCGCCGGACCTTCGATACCCTGCAGCGGAATTTCCTGCCGGCGAAATTTGATCCGCCCGATTTCGCCTTGGCCCTGGCCCGCAAGGATGTCGCCCTGGCCTGCGAGGTTGGGCGCGAGTTCGAGGTGCCGATGAAACTGGCGAACGTGACCCTGGCGGAAATGACCGAGGCCATGAACCGCGATTGGGGCGGCTTGGATTCGCGAGTTTCGATGCTGTTGCAGACGGAACGCGCCGGGGTCGACATCAAGGTCGACGCGGATCGCTTGCAGGCCATATTGGATGCGGACTAGGTGACGGCCAGCCGGCTCAGGCGCCAAACCTATCAACCAGAAAATCAATGAATGCCCGGACTTTCTTCGACAGATGACGGCGATGCGGATAGACCGCGAAAATGCCCATGGGTGGGCGCTGATATTCGACCAGGGCGGGCTCCAAAAGGCCACCCGCCAATGCCGCGCGGCAGGCAAATTCGGGCAGCCGCGTCACGCCCGTGCCGGCCAACGCCAGGGCACGCTCCATTTCAGCGCTGTTGCACAACACCCGGGTGGTCACGTCAACGTGGATCGGCCGGCCGGCATGATCCTGATAGGCCCACCGCGTCGGCGCCGGGGCCAGCGAATAGCTGATGCAGGTATGGGCCGCCAGATCGCTGGGATGGCCGGGTTTGCCATGCCGGCGCCAATAGCCGGGCGAGGCCACGGTGACGCCCTGGGTGGTGGTGATTTGCCGGGCGATCAGGCTGGTATCCTTGAGATGACCAATGCGCAGCACCACGTCGAATCCGTCGCTGACCACATCGACCATGCGGTCGTTGATTTCCAGATCCAGCGAAACGTCGGGGTTGTCGCTCAAGAAGACGGGCAGCACGTCGGCCAGATAACCCAGGCCGAAGCTGACTGGCGCGCTGATCTTCAACAGGCCGCGGGGCGCCGGCTGGGCGTCGGTGACGCTGCGCATCGCTTCGGCGGCGTCGTCCATGATCTGGCGGCATTGTTGGTAATAGACGCGCCCCGGATCGGTCAAGCTGAGCGACCGCGTCGTGCGGTTGAGCAGCCGCACCCCCAGCCGTTCCTCCAGGCGGGCAATTTCCTTGCTGACATGCGACGTCGAATGGCCCAATTGACGGGCCGCCGCGGTGAACCCGCCAGCATCGACAACGCCGACAAAAATAGGGATCCCATCGAACGTATTAATAGTCATTTAGAAATAATATATTATATTTTAAATAATTATAATTTATTTAGAAATAATATAGGATGCATCATTAAGACCGGCGACACGCAATCAGAGTTGATCGTCGACCCCCGAACCCACATGGCCCTTTCGGCCGTGTCGAACAGCGTGCAAGATGATGACCCAGCCAACGGACCCGCCCGAGAAATTTACCGGCCCCATGCGGCTGCTCCACTGGACTATGGCCGGCGTGCTCATGGGGCTGCTGGCGGCTGGCATCTACATGGCCCAAATCCCCATGAAGGCACCGGACAAGTTCGACATTTACCCCTGGCACCGGGCCTTCGGCGTGGTCGCCTTCGCCTTGGTGATCATCCGCCTCATCGTGCGCTTCTCGTCTCCCGTTCCGGCCATCCCCGCCGGCACCCTGGTATGAACGCCGGGCCGCCCAGGGGGCGCAGATTTTGCTCTACACGGCGATGCTGGTGATGCCGCCCCTGGGCTACATCGCCAGTTCGGCCGTGCCGGAGTTTCCGGGCATCCCGGCGCTCCATTCCATTTGGTTTTTCGGTGCTGATCTGCCGTTGTTTCCCATTGCCAAGAGTTACGACACAACGAAGTTTCCCATCACCATCCACATGTACGTGGGCTACGCCATGATCGCCGTGATCGCGGGGCATGTGGGCGGCGCCCTCAAACATCGGTTCTTCGATAAGCCGGAAAACGACGTGCTGTCGAAGATGATTTAAACCAGCAGGAG
>CAZQPC010000040.1:0-20933 GCA_964595005.1 uncultured Magnetovibrio sp. | reverse complement strand
ATTCCTGTATCCTGGGACATAAAGCGATTTTATACCCGCGCGGGGAGATCGGCGAGCTAAACTGCTGTCATGGCAAATGCCAATACTGCTAAACTAAAGGCAGAGGGAACCTTGCGCCGGGGCTGGACCACCGGCGCCTGCGCCGCGGCGGCCGCGGCGGCGGCCCTGGAAGCCTTGCTGAGCGGCGATTTTCCAGACCGGGTCACGATCCGGTTACCGCGCGGCCAAGCCCCGGCATTTGCCCTGTCGCGGGCGGAAGAATCAGATGGCGGCGCCATTGCCGGCGTCATCAAGGATGCCGGAGACGACCCGGACGTCACCCATGGCGCCGAAGTGATCGCCGAGGTGCGGCCAGGTCCCGCCGGTTCGGGCGTCGTCTTCCGGGCCGGCGCCGGCGTCGGCACGGTGACCCTGCCGGGCCTGCCCCTGGCCGTCGGCGAGCCGGCCGTCAACCCGGCACCGCGGCGCATCATCACGGACAATCTGCAGGCCGTGGCGGAACGTTTGGGCGGGGCGGCCGATGTCATCGTCACGGTGTCCATTCCCGGCGGCGAAGAGCTGGCCAAGAAGACCATGAACGGGCGCCTGGGCATCCGTGGCGGGCTGTCGGTGCTGGGCACCACCGGTGTCGTCATTCCCTATTCCTGCGCGTCGTGGATCCATTCCATCCACCGCGGCATCGATGTCGCCCGGGCCACCGGCATCACCCATATCGCCGCCGCCACCGGGTCGACATCGGAGGCCGCGGTGCGAAAAATCTATGATTTGCCCGAGGAGGCGCTGATCGACATGGGCGATTTCGCCGGCGGCATGCTGAAGTATCTGCGCGGCCATCCGGTTGATCGCCTGACCATCGGCGGCGGGTTCGCCAAACTGACGAAGCTGGCGCAAGGCCACATGGACCTGCATTCGTCGCGGTCTTCCGTTGATTTCGAGAAGCTTGCCGATCTCACCTCGGAACTGGGTGCCGGCAAAACCGCCGCCGCACAGGTCCGCGCTGCCAATACGGCCATGGAAGCCCTGGAGATTGGCACCGCCGCCGGCGTGGCGCTCGCTGACCGCATCGCCGCCGGCGCCCGCGAAGCGGCCTTGGCGGCGCTGTCCGGTGGCACGGCGCTTGAGGTCATGGTCTTCGATCGGGCCGGCGCAAGGATCGGCCATGCCGGTTAACCCGCGCAAGGTGCTGATTTTGGGCGGCACCGCCGAGGCGCGGCGCCTCGCCCAGGCGGCCGTTGCCCAGCTTCCCGCCGATGTCGAAATCATCAGTTCCTACGCCGGCCGCACGGAACGCCCGGCGGAACCGCCGGGCACCATCCGCGAGGGCGGTTTCGGCGGCGTCAAGGGGCTCACGGATTACCTGAAGACGGAAGCCATCTGGCTGGTCATCGACGCCACCCATCCGTTTGCCGCGACCATGTCGGCGCACGCCGAGGCCGCCTGCCGGGCCGCCGGGTGCCCCCGCATGATGGTCGTCCGGCCGGCCTGGCAAATGCCGGCGGAAGCCATCTGCACGGAGGTCGATACCATGCAGAGCGCCGCCGCGCGTGTCGCCAAGACCGCCCGGCGGGTCTTCCTGTCGACCGGATCACGGGACATGGCCGCCTTCGGCGATATGCCCGACATCTGGTTTCTGATCCGCCTGATTGCGCCGCCGGCACAGCCCTTGGCGCTGGCCAACTATCAGGTGACGACGGGCCGGCCGCCCTATGCCCTGGACAATGAGCGGGCCCTTTTGGAGACCCACGCCATTGACACCCTGGTCTCCAAACACTCGGGCGGGCCCCTGCCGGCGAAGATCACCGCGGCCGCCGCGCTGGGCCTGCCGATCGTCCTCATTGAACGGCCGGCGCCGCCGCCCGGCAAGCACACCGAGACCATTGAGGCCGCCCTGGCCTGGATCCAATCGCGGCTGTAGAGCATGGATACCATTTAAAATGGATACGGCGCTCGTCCTCACGGCTCTCGCCTCGGCCTTCTGTTTCGCCCTGGCCCTGGTGTTGACCCAATTCGGGCTGCGCACCGCACAACCCATGACCGGCGCCGCCATCGCCGTGCCGACCACGGCGGTGTTGTTCGTGTTGCTGTCGCCCGTGACGGTCCAATGGGCAGATTGGCACACCCCCAGCGCGCTGAAGTTCGCCGCCGCCGGCATCTTTTTTCCCGTCGCCGTGACGCTGCTGACCTTTTCCGCGAACCGCCACATCGGGCCCAATCTGACCGGCACCCTGGGCAATCTGACGCCGCTGTTTGCCGTCGCCCTGGCGGTGCTCTTGCTGGGTGAAATTCCCAGCGGCCCGCAGCTTGCCGGCATTGCCGCCATTTGCGCCGGCGTGGCGATGCTGTTCATGGGCCGCTCCCGTACGCCGACGGCCCCGTGGCTGCTGGCATTGCCCCTGGCGGCGGCCCTGGTCCGTGGTGTCGTGCAGCCGGTGGTGAAATTGGGTTTGCTCGACTGGCCCAATCCCTTCGCCGCGGCAACCGTCGGCTACGTCGTATCGGCGCTGGTCATGGGCGGCGTGATGGCCGCGCGGCGCGGCAATTGGCAGACGCCGCCGCGCCACGGCCTGGCCTGGTTCGTCGCCGTCGGCGTCACCAACGGCGCCGCGGTGGTGCTGCTGTACATGGCCCTGGCCCGGGGCCCGGTGACCATCGTCGCGCCCCTGGTGGCCAGCTATCCGTTGCTCACCCTGGCGCTGAATAGGTGCTTGCTGGGCCAGAGCGAACTGTCGAAATTCGCCCTCGCCGGTATTCTGATCACCGTTGCCGGCGTCGGCTTGCTGCTCAGGTCTTGAGCGGCCTGAGCACGTGGTGGTGGTCCGGTGCGTAAAGCCGGCTGTCATCGAAGGCCGCGGGGTCGAGCACCCGGCCGACCATGATCAGGGCCGTGCGGGTAAACCCGGCGGCCTTCACCTTGGCGCGGATATCGTCGAGCGTCCCCTCGACGATCTCCTGGTCCGGCCAGCCGACCCGGTAGCAGACGGCGACGGGGCAATCGGCGCCGTAGTGCGGCGTCAGCTCGCGGACCACCTTGGCCAGGTTGTTGACGGACAGATGGATCGCCAGGGTGGCGCCGCTTTTGCCCAGGGTCTCCAGGTCTTCGCCGGCCGGCATGCTTGAGCTGCGCACCGCCGTGCGGGTCAGGATCACCGTCTGGCCGACCCCGGCCAGGGTCAGCTCGCGTTTCATGGCGGCGGCGGCGGCGGCATAGGCGGAGACGCCCGGCGTCACGTCGTAGGGAATGCCCGTCGCGTCGAGACGCCGCATCTGTTCGCCGATGGCACCGTAAATGGACGGATCGCCCGAATGCACCCGGGCGACGTCCTTGCCGGCCGCATGGGCGTCCTCCATCTCAACCAGAATTTCGTCCAGGTTCATGGGTGCCGTGTCCAGCACCCGGGCGTCTTCCGCGGCTTCAGCGATCACCGCTTCCGGCACCAAGGAGCCGGCGTAGAGGATCACCGGACAGGCGCGGATCAGGTTCAAGCCACGTACGGTGATCAAGTCGGGGGCCCCGGGCCCGGCACCGATGAAATGGACGGTCATGGGTTTATGCGGTCCTCGGCCTACTTGGTCGCGCCGGTTACAACGTCATAGAGAATATCAAGAACCACATTGGTCGCCTGATCAACCAACACCACATCGGCGCCGGCGACGACCCGTTCCGTGCCGGGTTTTGGCGGCGGCAGTTTGTGTTGCAGATCGGCCGGCAGATCGCGCTTCGCCAATCCCGGCGGCAAAGAGCCGTGCTTGGCCAGGCGCTTTTGCAGCCCCGGCGGCAGTTCCTTTTTCTTCGCCAAACCGGGCGGCATGCCCTTGTTCTTGCCTCTGCCTTTGCCTTTACCGTGACCCTTGCCCTTGTTTTTGTTCTTTTTCTTCCAGCCTTTGTCGTCGTCATCGTCGCTGTCGACGTCCCGGCTTTCTTCCGTTGACGCCTGGGCTGTCCCGGTGGACCCGGTTCCCATGACGGCATCCTTGGCGGCATCAATGAGGATTTGTTCGGTCGGCGTCGCGGAGCGGCCGAAAAACTCTTCGATGGCGGCTTTCTCAACGGCGCTGAAAACAGCCCGGCCGATACTTTGCACGGTCGCGCCGCCGGTTGACGACGACGGCAGCGGCGGCGGCGTGTTTTGCGCCAGGGCGGGCGACCCGGTCAACAGGCCGAGCGCCAGGAGTGTCAGGAAGCGCATATGGTTTCCTCCGTGGGGTTGGGTGGCGTCCCGGCCATCTTAGCCGCGTAGCCGCGCGGCGTGTAGACCCAACGCCCTTCGCCGCGCTCAATGAAACGAGTCTGAGAATTCCCGATTAAAACCAACGTCAGCATGTCGGCGTGGTCGGGCGTCAGTTCGGCCAAGGTGATGACGTCGATGGTTTCGCCGTCGCGGCCCAGGTTGCGGGCCAGGACGACGGGCGTTTTCGGCGGCCGGGCGGCGGCCAGGATTTGCTGCGCTTCGGCCAACTGGGTGCGGCGGCGCTTGGAGACGGGGTTATAAAGCGCGACGACGAAATCGCCGGCCGCCGCCGCTTCCAGGCGCTTGCGGATTTCCGCCCAGGGCGTCAGCAGGTCGGACAGCGAGATGGTACAGAAATCATGCCCGATGGGCGCACCGATGCGGGCCGCCGCGGCCTGGATGGCGGAGACCCCGGGCTCGACGCGAATATCCGACCGGTTCCAATCGGCCCGGTCTTCGCGGTCCAGCAACTCAAACGCCAAGGTCGCCAGGGCGTAAATGCCGGCGTCGCCGGAACAGACCAGGGCGACATGCTTGCCGTCGGCGGCCAGGTCCAGCGCGATGCGGACCCGGGCTTCTTCCTCGGACAAGGCGGAATCATGACGCGGCTTGCCGGCGATCAATGTATCGACCAGATCCAGATACAACCGGTAGCCGACCACTTCATCGGCGCCGGAAATGGCCCGGGTCACCGCCGGGGTGCGCCAGGCCTCGCTGCCGGGCCCGATGCCGACGACCGTCAGGCGGCCCTGCTTCACCCCGACCGCCCGGCCGTCGAAAGGCTTCGGCGCGCGGGCAAGGGCGCAGGTGGTGCGGGCGGACTTCCGTTTTGTGACGATGAGTTCGCCGTCGGCGCCCGCCGCCGCCAGGGCCGCACCTTCCGAGACACCGTGGCAGCCGACTTCCGCGAACACCACGTCGGAGGGGTTGGCCAAGCGCGGTGTTTCCGCCTCCAGGCGATCGGCGGGGAAAAATCGTGCCGGCACATTCATGTGCGCCGCGACGGCATGCACGGCGGCCTCGTTCGCCTTCACATCCAAGGACACGACGCAGGCCACGGCGCCCGGCGCAAGGCCGGCGCTGGCCAAGGTCTCGTCGACCAAGGCCGTGAGCTCGGCCGGATCAGCACCGCGCTCACAGCCGACGCCGACGGCCAGCACGGGCGGATGGTAGACAAGATCGGTTTCGTCTTCTGCGGCGTCGCGGTCCGTGACCCGAATACCCGGCGGTCCCTCGGCGAACGGCAGTCCCGCCTGCTCCAGCCAGTCGGCATCGCCGGCTTCAACGCTCAGGGAAACGGGATCACCCGCCAGCAAGGCCGCCGCCACGTCCTTGGCGCGGCCCACATTGGCGATTGTCCAGCCCGGCGGCGGGTTGTCCAGGGCGATGCCCAAACCAATGTCGCCGGCCGTGGTGATCGCCGCCTTGCCGCCCGTTTCCTTGGCAATGGCGCGGGCCAGATCATTGGCGCCGTGGTGACCACCGAGCAGCGGCACGGTGGCGCTGCCGTCCTCGGCCAGCGCCACGACGGCCGGCTCCGATTGCTTGTCGCCCAGCACCGGCGCCAGAATGCGGATCAGGATGCCGGCGGCACAGATCCCGACAATGGGGCGCCCGGCGGCGAACAACTGGCACAGGTGCGCCGCCGTATCCGCAAACGTGACATCCACACCATCAACGCGGCTTGCCAACCCATGCACCTCGGCGCCGGGAAATCCTTTGGCCAAGGCCTGCGCCAACTCGCCGCCCCGGGCGGTCAGCGCCACGAGAACGATGTTCTGAGGAACACTCATATGCCCGCCTCCGCCTCGCCGTGGCGGACCAGGACCATGGAAAAATACGGCGCGCCGTCGCCGTTGACCTCATTCAAGGGCAGCACCCGCTGCTCGGCCATGGTGGCGTGTTCCACATATTGGGCATTATCTGAAAGACCCAGCTTGGCCAGGACACGGCGTATCTTTTCCAGATGCCGGCCGACCTTCATGATGGCGACGGCGGCGGAGCCTTGAATGCGGTCCTCCAACTCATCCTCGTCAAGTGGGCCCGGCAGGACGGTCAGCACCTGATTGCGCGAGACCAGCGGCACGCCGGCGGCGGCAGCGCAGGCGCCCAGCGATGAGACTCCGGGCACGACTTCGGCTGCATAATCTTCCGACAGGCGCGAAAACAGATACATGAATGAGCCGTAGAGAAACGGGTCGCCCTCACACAGCACGGCGACGTCGCGCCCGGCGCTCAGATGGGCGTCAATCTCCTTGGCGTAGTGGTCATAGACATCGTGGGCCGGAAACTTCCCCGGCACCATGGGAGTGCGGATGACGATTTCGGTCCGGTCCGCCGGGATATGCGGCGCGGCGATGGACCGCGCCAGACTGTCGCCGGTTTCGGGCGCCGGATAGGCGATCACCGGCGCGCGCTCCAGAATTTTCAGCGCCTTCAGGGTGATCAGGTCCGGATCGCCGGGACCGACGCCCAAACCATACAAGGTGCCCATGGGAGAACTCGTCATGATTTGTGTGCTCTCAATTGCCAGACTTCCATCATTGGTTTCAAGGCGGCACGGGGCCCGACCGGTGCTTCCCGGCTGATCGCGATCTGCACCAGCTCGCCGCCGCCGGCCTCGCGCTGCGCCATCAAGGCGGCGCGGCCTTCCAGGGTGACGGCGTTGGCGACCAGCCGCCCGCCGCTCTTCAGCCGGTGCCAACAGGCCGCCAGCAATTCGGCATTCAGGCCGCCGCCGGCGAAAACGGCGTCGGGGTCGTCGTCGAGGTCATCGAAGGCCGCGGGGGCCGAGGCGTCGACGACCTTCAGGCGCGGCACGCCCAGTTCCAGAGCGTTGAAGCGCGCGTTGTCGGCCCGGGCCGGGGTCTTTTCGATGGCGATGGCCTTGGCCGACGGTTCCAGGCGCAGCCATTCGATGGCGACACTGCCGTTGCCGGCACCGACATCCCACAGCACCTCGCCGGGCAGCGGCGCCAGGGCGGCAATGGTGACGGCCCGCACCTCGCGCTTGGTGATCATGTTGTCGTGCCTATAGGCCTCTTCCGGGAGGCCGGCGGCCCGCGACCAGACCGCGGCATCCGAGCCTGCAACCAATTCGACGGCGATGGTGTTCAGCGCCGCGGTCTCCGTGACCGTCCATGCGGTCGCCGTCTCGGCAATCGTGTTCTCAACATCGCCGCCCATATGTTCGAGCACCATCAAGTTGCTGTCGCCGTATCCCTTGGCGGTGAGCAGGGCCGCCAGCTTGGCCGCTGTGGTGCCGTCCCAACTGAGGACCAGCAACCGGCCGCCGGGACGCAGGTATAGGTTCACCGTCTCAAGGGATCGGCCGTGCACGGTCAGACACGTGACGTCGGGAATTGACCAGCCCAGCCGCGCCGCCGCCAGGCTGAAGGCGCCCGGCGCCGGGATAATTTCAAGCGCCTCGATGCCGAAGCGCCGCGAAAGGGTGGCGCCGACACCGAAATGCAGGGGATCGCCCGAGGCCAGGACGACGACGCGCTTTCCCCGGTGCTTGCGGATCGCCGCGACACCATGATCGAAATCCTTGCCCCAGGAGACCCGTTCGGCGTCCCTGTCGGCGACGAACTCGAGATGGCGGTCGCCGCCGACGAAAACCTCGGCACCGGCAATCACGTCGCGGGCACGTTTGCCCAGCCCATCCAGGCCGTCCTCGCCGATGCCGACAATGGTGATCCAGCGGCTCATCTTGCGAGCCCCGAAATGGCATTCAGCGCGCCGGACGCCATGGCGCTGCCGCCGCGCCGGCCGCGCACGGTGGCGTAGGGGATATCGCCGGCGTGTTCGATCAGGGCTTCCTTGGATTCCGCGGCACCGATGAAGCCGACAGGGAAGCCCAGGATCACCGCCGGTTTGGGCGCCCCTTCGGCCAACAGTTCCAGCAACCGGAACAAGGCCGTCGGCGCATTGCCGATGACCACCACGGCGCCCGCGAGATAGGGTCCCCACTGCTCGACGGCGGCGGCGGAGCGGGTGGTTTGTTTTTCCTGCGAGACCTCGAAGGCGACCGGCGAATGGGTGGTGCAGATCAGCGTGTTGTCGGCGGGCAGGCGGGACTTGATGATGCCCGAGCGGACCATTTCGGCATCGGTCAGGACGGATGCCCCGGCGATCAGCGCATCGCGCCCGGCCGCCGCCGGATTGCCGCCGTAGGCGAAGTCAGCCAACACGTCCGGCATGCCGCAGGCGTGGATCAGGCGTTCCGCCAACACTTCGACGCCGGCGGGCAGGCCGCTCAGGTCGGCCTCGGCGCGCAGCGTTTCGAAGGACCGTCGGTAAATCTCGTCGGGGTCTCGGATGTAGTCGAACATGGGCATCACCTGCGAAAACCTACACCGTCATCACCGGGCTTGACCCGGTGATCCACGACTTGGACGCACGTCATGGCGTAAGACGTGGATACCCGGGTCAAGCCCGGGCATGATGGCAATTGTTGCCGAGCCCAGGAACCCGTGTCGGTCATTTTTTGTCCAAACCGTCGCCGTGATGGTGCCCGTGCCCATGATCATGCCCATGATGATGATGCCCATGATGCACCCCGTGATCATCGGCGCCGTGGCCGTCCGTGCCGATGCCCATCACATGATGGTGGTGGCCGACCTGGGCGGCACCCTGATCACCCTCATAGCCGATGATCTGTTCGCGGTACTTACACAGCTGGCAGTTCATGTTGTTGGTGCCGTTGAGCGCCTCATCGACCCGGTCGACGAAGCAATCCAACAGTTGTTCGTGGTCGTTGAGGTAACTGGCGTTGACCACCTGCACGTCCGGGTTGGCGGCGGCGGCCTCGTCGGCCCAGGCGTAAATCCTTCTCACCAGAATGCCGGTGAACAGGAAATAGGGAAACACGATGATCCGCTTGTAACCCAGCTTGACGGCGTTCTTCATGCCGGCGTCGACCAGCGGATAGGCGACGCCGGAATAGCTGACCTCGGCCCAGCCGAAACCCATGCCTTCCCACAGCATGCGGGCGACCTTGCAGACGTTGGAATTGGCATCCGAATCATTGGTGCCGCGGCCGACCACCATGAGCAGGGTGTCGTCGCGGGCGATGGTTGCGCCGGCGTCCGTGTTGGCCTGGGCTTCGGCTTCCTCAATGCGGTCGCGCGCGGCGGCCAGCAGTTTCGCATCGATCGCCAGTTCGCGGCCGAAGACCACGTCCAGCCCGTCGTGTTGGCGGGCGAAGCCGTTGATCTCCGAGGGCAGGTCGTTCTTCACATGCCCGGCGGCGAACAGCATGCCCGGCAGGCAGACAATCTTCTCGGCGCCGCGATCCACCAGTTTGTCCAGGCCGGAGCGGATCACCGGCGTGGCGAATTCCAAAAAGCCGCTCTCCACGTCGTATTGTGGGAGGCGCTTTCTCATGTGAACGGCCAGGGTGTTGAATTCTTCGACAGCGGCGTCGTCGCGGCTGCCGTGGCCGCAAATCATTACGGCGATCTTTTCCGTCATGCGCTTGGTCCTTGCCTTCGAGCGTTCTTGGGAAGGGCGGCTGTGGTGTCCGTCCTTGCCGGTTTTCCCTGGTCATGGCCTCCGGGGATCGCCGACCGGGGGACTATACAGCAAACACCCGACGGGGAAAGCGTCGCGGCAGACAGTTATGATATGGCGTCATGCGCGGCGGCATGCTTCGACAAACGCCTCATGGGAAATGTCGGCGCGGCAATGACTGAGAGGCGCGGGATGGCCGTCCCAGCCATCCCCATCCCGCTTGAGGATGCCGCGCAGGATTCTTCTATTAAGCCGCGTCAGTCCTGGCCGGCGGCAGGACATTGGCGCGCTTTTCGAAGGGCTCGGCTTCATCGTCACGGCCAAGCGCCCGCAGCACGGCGGCGTAATTCTTCAGCCCCGTGACCAGGCTGGGGTGGCCCGGGTCGAAATTCTTTTCCTTGATCTCCAGGGACCGCTTGAGCAACGGCTCGGCGGCTTCCAGGTTGCCGGTCTTCTTGTACAAAAGCGCCAGGTTGTTCAAATCCGTGGCGACACCGGGATGGTCATCGCCCAGGACCTGTTCATCGATGGCCAGGGAGCGTTGATAGAGCGGTTCCGCCTGTTCGTATTGACCGCGCGAATAATGCAAAAGTGCCAGGTTGTTGAGCGCCGCGGCAACGTCCGGGTGATTGCGGCCCAGCGTCTGTTGCAACAGTTCCAGGGATTTCTCGAAAGCCTGAATGGCGGTGCCGTGTTCGCCGGCCTGATAGGCCGCCGTGCCGTGTTTGTTGAGCACCTCGGCCAGCAGTTCGTCGTTGCCATGCGGCAGGGCTTCGGCGGCCTGTTCGTATTGCGCCGCCGCCAGGCCGTAATCCATGTGCGCCATATGCAGATCGCCGGCGACGGTCTTCGCCGTGGCCGCCGCCATCAGGGATTTCAGCGACGCGATACGGGCCGCCGAGCCATCGCTGAATTCCGCGTCGCCAATCTCACGCAACAGATGGATGGCGTCGAGAAACTTGCCTTCCTCCAGGGATTCGCGGGCCAATTCCGCCGAGCCGTCCAGGCCGGGGTCGCCGGGGATCAAATCGCGCAGCCCGAGGCGCATGTCCTTGAAGGCCTGGCCGAACTCACGCAGCCGCGTATCCATGTCATTGGCCGAAACATCGCGGTTTTCCAGAAATTCCCGGTAGGCCGTCATGGCGGGGTTTTCCGGGGCCGGCAGGGCCTGGCGGACCGGCGCCGGCGGTGCCGTCCTGGGCGCCGGCGCCGCACCGCCACGGCGGCTGATCAGCATGCCGACGACGACACCGATACCGACGGCGAAGACAATCACCAGGACGATCAACATCCAGGCCGGCACCGCGTCCATCAATTGACCGAAGGCCATGGCGAACTCGCCGAAGGCCTCGCCCATGTCCGGCCCGCCGGCGGCGGGTTCCGCCGCCGCCGGCGCGGCTTCAACTTTCGGCGCCGGCGCGGCCATCTTCGGCGCCATCGCCTCGGCCGCCTTCTGGACCACCGGCTGGGCGGTCTGTTCGACCTTCGGCGCCGCCTCGGCCGCCTTCTTCACGGTTTTTTCGACGGCCTCGACGACCGGCTGGACGACCGGCTCAACGGCCGGTTCCGCGTCCAAGTCGGTAAGCTTCTCGGCGTCGGCGTCGGGCAGTTTCTCGGCATCCGCATCGAGCAGGCTGTCGGCATCGGAATCCGGCAGCGTCTCGTCGTCGGCGTCGAGCAGCTTCCCGGAATCTTCATCGAGGAGCCGGTCGTCGTCCAGATCGGGATCCTTGAGTTCCTTATCCATGGACTCTTCTTAACCCAGAGTGGCCAAAGTTTAAATGGAATCGTCTGAGATCGGATTTGCGATTTTCCGGTTAGGAGAGGATGCGAAAGCGATGCGGTGCCATCGGTGAGCATACGCGACGACGCTGGAAAACCGCAAATTCGACCCTTCGGGCGCCTACTCCGGCCCCCTGGACGGCGTCGCGCTGCGCTTGAGATGTCCCGCATCGCTGCGCGAACCGCTCCTAGCCAGGGTACCGGAGTAGGCGTCTCAGGCGTTTCCATTTAAACTTTGGCCACTCTTAAACCCGTTGATAATACAGTAACTTTTATTGACAGAGTATTGACGCGCCGGTTGACGAATAGCCCCCGGCGTCGGCATCTTGAGCCATGTTCACCTTCGGCATGGCGGAAAGCATATCCGGGCTCGACCCGCTGGTCCTGTTGTTGCTGGCGCTGGTCCTGGATGCCTACCTGGGCGAAGCGCGCTTTCTGTTCAAGCTGAGCGGCCATCCGGTGCAATGGATCGGCCGCCTGATCGGCTTCCTGGACGCCAAACTGAACCGGGAAAAGCGCGGTGAGGTGGACCGCATGGTCCGCGGCGCCCTGGTCGTCGTGGTCATCGTCGCGGCCGCCGGCGGTGCCGGCTACGCCGTCGCCACGGTCAGCCTGACCAACCCCTGGGGCTGGTTCATCGAACTGATCATGATCTTTTCCCTGCTCGCCGGGCGCAGCCTCTATGACCACGTCAAGGCCGTCGCCACGGGCCTGGACGACAGCACGGAAGCCGGGCGGCGCGCCGTCGCGCACATTGTCGGCCGCGATCCGTCAACGCTGGATGACCACGGGGTCGCCCGCGCGGCGATCGAATCGGCGGCCGAAAACTTCTCCGACGGCGTCGTCGCGCCGGTGTTCTGGTACGTTTTGTTCGGCCTGCCGGGCTTGTGCATCTACAAGGCCGTCAACACCATGGATTCGATGATCGGCTACAAGAACAAACGCTACGCGGCCTTTGGCTTCACGGCGGCGAAGCTGGACGACGCCCTGAACATTCTGCCGTCCCGCCTGGCCGGCCTGTTCATCGTCTGCGCCGCCCTGTTCGCGCCGACCGCCAGCCCGCGCGGCGCCTGGACGGCCATGTGGCGCGACGCCCGGAAGCACGGCTCGCCAAGCGCCGGCTGGTCGGAAGCGCCGATGGCCGGGGCGCTCAATCTCGCCCTGGCGGGGCCGCGCAAATACGCCGAAAAGGTCGTCGCCGGCGCCTGGATGGGCGACGGCACGGCCAGGGCCACGGCCAAGGACATCCGCCGGGCGCTCAATCTTTACATGATCGCCAACCTGATCACGGCGGGAGTTGTGGCGGGGCTGACGATTGTGCGGATGGGGGGGGCGGACTAACCTGCGTCGGGCGACATATAAAAAAACCGCAGTTCGCCGCAACTTGTCATTCCTGCGAAAGCGGGAATCCAGAGCAGCATTCTCAGAGGGTTTCATCCTGGATTCCCGCTTTCGCGGGAATGACCGAAAGAGGGCGCACTGGAAGATAGCATGTTCAATGTGTTATCATCTTTAACGATTGCGCCAAATATTGATTTCGCCTTAGCGACCTCGTTATTCCCGCACCTCACCCGCGCTCCGCCCCTCGCGATAGAGCACATAAAGCCCGGCGGCGGCGATGACGGTGCTGCCGATCACCGTGTCCAGGCCCGGCAGATCGTCAAACACCAGATGGCCCAGGATCGTCACCCAGATCAGCTTTGAGTAGTTGAAGGGCGCCAGCAAGGAGGCCTGGGCGTTGCGGAACGCCTGGATCACGCAAAAATGGGCGCCGGCGCCCATGGCGCCGATGACCAGAAAGACCAGCCAGTGCCGGGCCGTCGGCGGGGTCCAGAAAAACGGCGCCGGCACGCTGGCCCAAATGGTGCCGGCAATGGAGGTGTACAACAGCGTCGTCTGGTGGCGCTCGACGCCGGCGATGCGCCGCGTCGGGATCTGGAACACCGCGTGCAGCTCATCGGTGAAGAATTTACAGGTCGTGTCGATCAGCGAAATCAGACCGATTGCCGTCAACAGATAGAGGACGCCGAGATTGGTCCGGGAAAGCGGCATGCGGCATACTCAATGGTCGCGGGATTTCAAGGGCGGGGCGGCATGATCCGCCGCCCCGTGAGCATGTCGCACCGCGTGATCAGCTGACAACAGATCATCTTGATGGCATTGGCGTTCCCTTAGGGCGGATCACGCTTAATCGGAATCACGACGCGATCCCGATCCAGCGGAGATCGTCATGGGCAAAGAGGTGCTTCAATTCGCCGGGCGGCGCGGGGCAAGTCAATCCCCGCCGTTGTCCAGCAAGGCCGATAACTTCTCCTTCGGCGGCACGATGTCGGTGACCAGGTCGCGCAAGAGGCGCTTGTTGGTTAAGGGGCCGACGCTGACCCGGTCGGTGCCCAGGCGTTCGGTGCAAGCATAGACCGTCCGGCCCTCTACGCTCACCATGCATTCCTTGCAGGTGTTGGCGTTGGTGCAGCTGTAGCGGATGGCCAGCGAGGCATCTTTATTGGCGCGAATCCAGATCAGGGCGTCGAGGACCGACATGCCTTGGCGGTAGGGCACTTCGAAATCCTCGAACACCGGATCGTCACCGGGGCCGCCGCGCTGGACGCGGAGTTTCGCCGTCCCGGGACTCATTCCGCGGCTTCCAGGTGCATCAGGTCGAAGGGTTTCCGAACCAGCGGCACGGGCGCGACGGTCAGCTCGCCGTCCGCTAGGCGCGTCACCAGGTTATGTTCCTGGGCGGGATCGGTGCGCGCGAAGTCCTCGCGTTGATGCGCCCCCCGGCTTTCCGTGCGGATGTGCGCGCCGAGAACGATCGTCTCGGCGACCAGCAATGAGTTGCGCATGTCGAACCAATCCTGCAGCGACAACGCGAAGCGGTGATCGCTACCGTCCGGATGATCGCCGATCTCGGCCCGCATCTTCGTGATCCGCGCCAGGGCGCCGGCGAGCCCCGCTTCCGTGCGCAGCAGTCCGACATCCCGCCACATCAGCTCTTGCAGCTCGACCAGCATGGCGGCGAGGCCCGGCCCCGGCCGAGCATCGCGCGCATGCCGGCTGGCGGCGATCTCATCAAGCGCCGGGCGGGCCGCCGCTTCGGACCACGCACTCCCGCGCCCGGCCACATCCTTGGCGGCGAACCGCCCGGCCCGTTCGCCGAAGACGAAGGCTTCACTGAGCGCATTGCCGGACAAACGGTTGGCGCCGTTGGCGCCGCCGACCGCCTCGCCCGCCGCATAGAGGCCCGCCACCGCCGTCGCCATGCGCCCATCGACGCGTACCCCGCCCATGTGGTAGTGCGCGATGGGCGCCACCTCGACGCCGCGCTTGGTCAGGTCGATGCCGTTGGCCGCCAGGCGGTCGATGACCGGCCCGAAGGCAGCGCGGAGATCGGATTCGGGGATATGTTCGAAGCTCAGGTACGCGCCGCCGGCCGGCGAGCCCCGGCCCGCCGCGACTTCCGAGAGGATGGCGAAGGAGGCGACGTCGCGGGGCGCGGTGTATTTGTCGGTGGTCTCGGCGTGCCCATATTTGTGGGTGAACTCCTGGCCGTCGCCGTTCAGCAATCTGCCGCCCAGCTTGTAGCGGAACGGGTCCCACATGATCGGGTCCATGCCGACCAGTCTGGGCGCCAAATGGCCGATAGGGAAGAACTGGACGAATTCCATATCGATCAATTCCGCTCCGGCCCGCAGCGCCAGGGCATATGAATCGCCGCCCATGTTGACCGAGGCGCTGTTGCGCCGGTAGAGCTTGGTCAGCCCGCCGGCGGCCAGGATCACCGCCTTGGCTTCAATGGTCACGGCGCCGCCGGTCTCCAGGTTCAGCCCGACAGCGCCGACCACGCGGCCCGCGTCCACGACGACGCTCGTCACCGTCAACTCACCGGCCCGGCGCAGGTTGTCGGCCCGGCCGAGACGAGTGCGCAGCGTCTTCGCCACGGCGGGCCCGGTGTTGAGGAAGTCCACGTAGACGCAACGCTCGGCGCCGTGGCCCGGCGCCATCACCTGCTTCATGTGATCGTCTTCCCGCGCCCAGCCGATCTTCCAGGCGTCCAGCTCGCGGATGCGGATCGGTGCTTCTTCGCAAAGGATGGCGGCCAGGTCCTCGTTACAAAGCCCGCGCCCGGACGCCAGCGTATCGCGAAGGTGATGGGTCCAATGATCGGGCGTCTGTTCGGCGACCGCCGCCGCCACGGTCATCTGCGCCATGATCGTCGCCCCGCCGCGGCCGATCAGGCTCTTGTCGACCAGCACCGTATCCGCCCCGCCCTTTGAGGCGGCGATGGCCGCATACATCCCGGCGGCACCGGCGCCGACGACAAGCACGTCGGTGGTGACGTTGGCGGTCATGGGGTTGGCCTCAATCCTTTTCCGTGCCTTGGTCCTGGGCCGCAAACCATAGGAAAGTTCCGGGCCGGGCACAATCCGGGGTCCGCATTGACCGTCTCCGCGGACGGGGTTCACCGGCATGGCAGATTTCGTGAAATCGCCAACAGCCGGCCTTCCGTTCCATTTACTGAACGAAAAGAACTTAGGCGGTGTTCAAATTATTCGAACGGATTTATGTAAATGCCTTTGGATCCGGCCCCGGTTTTCCGAAATGGTAGCCTTGGCCCAGATTGATCCCGCAGTCACGGAGAAATCTGGCGAGATCCGCATCTTCGACCATCTCGGCAATGGTTTCTATCCCCGTCGTCTTGCACAAGGTGGCCATCGACGCCAAGAAGGCTTTCCCCTTTTCCGTTTGGTAAGCGCGCTTGACCACCGGGCCGTCGAACTTGACGGCATCGACATCGAAATTGTTGAGATAGTCGAAACTGGCCGCACCGGCACCGAAATCGTCCAGGGCGACCGTGAACTGCTTTCGCCGGAACGCCTGAATGTGCTCGTTGACCTGGTCGAAATCCGTGATCTCGGCGGACTCAGTGATTTCCAGCGAAATCATCTGTGACAGATCCGTCGCCGATTCCAAAAGGACCTGCAACTCGTGAACAAAGTCGCCGCTGCTGATCGAATGTCCCGATACGTTCACCGCCAGCGGCGGTATGCCGCCCGTGTCGGCGTGGGCTTTGGCGGTTTCCACGGCCTTGTAGGCCACCGCCAAATCAAACTCGGAGATCACGCCGACCTCCTCGGCAAGCGTGATCAACTTGTACGGCGAACCGCTGGCACCGATTTTCCCGCGAAAACGGGTCAATGCCTCAAGATGATGCACGGCGCCATTCTTCAAATCGCATATGGGCATGAAATGGAGATCGAAATCACGTGACATGCAAATCTGACGAAACGCATCAACCTGGCGCATCGTGTCGGCCATCATGGTCTCAAAGATGGAATTGAGATTGCCGTGTGAGGACACGTCCTTATTTTCCGTATAGGCCTTCATCGTATAGCTGATCGCCTTGGCGATCTGGTCTTCGGTCAACCCGGCGCCATCGGCATCGACGGTCTGGGACTTGCTCTTGATTGCAATGTTTTCAGGCGCCATGTCTTTCGCCGCCGCTTCGATCTGGTTGTTGACGGTTGCGATATCGACATCATCGCCATGGATGATTCCGAAATGCTCGTCATCAATTCGGCCCGCCGTATTGCCGCCCGCCGAATGGCTGCTCAGAATGCCACCGATGGCGCCGACCATGCGTTTGTGGGCGTCTTCGGACATGCCCTTTCGGGCGGTCTCGAGATTGCTGACCTTGACCAAGGTCATTTTGGCATCCCCGCCGGCGGTCGAAATCGACTGAATGCGCTTGCTGGCGGCGTTGGCGAATCCCTTTTCGTTGAGCACGCCGGAATCCGGATCGCGGTCGGCGAGGCGGCGATGCGCGGGCGCGCTGCGCTTCGGGCGCACCTTCACCGCCAGAAAAAAGTTGTCGTGAAAGTCGGGGACCCGATAGCCGGAAATGTCGGCATTGCAAGTCGCACCGCTTTTCAGGCGAAGCCGCACATCGATGTCGTCAAAACGGCCGTCTTTGCTGGCCCCGAGCAGAAGTTCATCGACCATCTGCTGGTCCGCTTCATCCAACAGACTGGCGAACGGCTGACCGGCGAGGCTGTCGCCCGGTTTACCCAGAAGCTCGTTCGTTGTGCCCGCGGAAAACAGAATGCTCAGGTTGCTATCAACCTCGAACAACATATCTGCCCGGCAAAAAGATAGAGCGACAAATCTCTTGGCGATTGCAGCGGCGTCGCTCATGGGTGTGTTATCTGTCCCTCGACGTTCAATGATCCGGCGGCATCGACCCGGTAGTGGATCGTCTTGGCGAGACGGGCTGAGCCAATGCCAATGCCAATACCAATGCCAATGCCAATGCCAATGCCAATAATTGAACCTTAGTCCAAAGATTGAGCAAGGCAAGTTCTCAGCACCTCGATCAATCCAATTTAACGACTGGCATGGCTGGTAAGGATGCAAAGCGAAAACCAACGCCGGCCTGTCGTGACGCCTCCATTCGAACGTAGAACAGCCTGACCGACGCGCCTTGCACTCTTGACCGGCATCCCGGCCTGCAGAAATTAATTGACATGTGTCTTGTTAATAGGATATAAATCAGTATATATAAAACATAAAGGGAACAAAAATCATGACTCTCATCCCCCGACAGGAACGATTCTGTCACGCTTTCGTCCATTACGGCACCGCCACCACGGCGGCGCGGACGGCCGGGTATGCGCCACGGTCGTCGAAGCGCCAGGGCTGGCGGCTGTTGCGCTCGCCCCGCATTCAGGCGCGTATCCGTGAAATTCAGGCCGGGCTGGCCGATCATCAGGGCCGCGCCGACGCGGCGATCATCGGCAAGCTGGAGGTCGTCTACCGCCGCGCCTTGGAGGATCATCAGTTCCATGCCGCCGCCCGGGCGGCGCAGCTGCAAGGGCAATTCATGCGCCGCCGCGGGCGTGATTTGGAGGGGGACACGGACGTCCGACCGTCGGCGCCAGATGCGACCCCGGAAATGGATACCTCCGGGACACTTTCGTGCCCGGAATCACAAAAATCGTCACAAAAGTATCCATGGCCGGACGCCAGCGTAGGCGCGGGTTTGCGGGCGGGCGGGCGCGGCGGATGAGGAGAAAATGTGTCCTTATGGATACCTTTGCTGACTTTTGGATACGTTTCGCATGGGATTGACGGCCGTGTTGGCCGCAGGTGCCGATCCCTCCCCGCCATTCCCGCGAAAGCGGGAATCCAGAGCCGCGGGCACGGTGCCGGCCCGGCCAATAACGCGTCAGGTGGCGACGGACAGGAGGGCCTCGAGATCGAGATTGGCCTCCAGATGCGCCGCCAGATCATCCAGAGTCCGCTCGACCAAGGCCGCATGGGCCGTGCCGTTCGACGTGGACCCCAGACCTTGCAAAAACCGCCGCCGGAACCCGTCCGCCGCGAACACGCCGTGCAGATAACTGGCGAACACCCGGCCGTCCGCCGAGATCGCGCCCTCGGGCCGGCCGCCGGCAAGTTCCAGCCAGGGCCGGGCCGTATCCGGGCCGGTGGTGTCACCCATGTGCATCTCGTAGCCCGTGATCGCCGCGCCGCTGGCAATCTCCCGGCCGCTGCGTTCGACCAGCGCCTTGTCGCCGCCGATCACCGTTTCCACGTTCAACAAGCCCAGGCCCGGCGCATCGCCGGCGGGGCCTTCTGTGCCGTCCGGGTCGGCAACGGTGGCACCCAGAATCTGATAGCCGCCGCAAAGCCCGACGACCAGACCGCCGCGGCGGTGATGGCCGACGATATCCGTGTCCCAGCCCTGATCGCGGATCTGCTTCAAATCGGCGAGGGTCGCCTTCGAGCCGGGGATCAAGATCACGTCGGCATCGCCGGGAAAGGCCGTGCCGGGATCGACGATGACGAGGGAGACGTCCGGCTCGGCCGCCAAGGGGTCCAGATCGTCGAAGTTGGCGATCCGGGACAAACGCGGCACGGCAATCTTTATGGCGCCGCCGACCTCACCGCGTTCGCGGTAATCCAGGGCCATGGCATCTTCCTGGGGCAGCCGGTGAGCATCCGTGAAATAGGGGACGACGCCGAAGCATGGCGTTCCCGTGCGGCCCTGCAAAATGGTCACGCCGTCGTCGAACAGGCTGACATCGCCCCGGAACTTGTTGATGATGAAGCCTTTTGTCAGGGCACGCTCGCGCGGCTCCAGCAATTCGAACGTGCCGAGGACCGAGGCGATGACCCCGCCCCGGTCGATGTCGCCGACCAGCACCACGGGCACGTCGGCGGCGTCGGCGAAGCCCATGTTGGCGATGTCGCCTTGACGAAGGTTGACTTCGGCGGGGCTGCCCGCACCTTCGACGATGACCAGATCGGCATCGGCGCCGACAATGGCGAAGCTTTCCAAAACCCGCGGCAGCAGCGTCGGTTTCAAGGCGTGATAATCCCGGGCCAGGGCGTTGCCCTCGACCTTCCCCTGGACCACCACCTGGGCACCGATTTCGGACTGCGGCTTCAACAGCACCGGGTTCATGTGCACGCTCAAGGGCACCCGCGCGGCGCGCGCCTGCAGCGCCTGGGCGCGGCCGATCTCACCGCCGTCGGGCGTCACCGCGGCATTGTTGGACATGTTTTGCGGTTTGAAAGGCCGGACTTTCAGGCCCCGGTTGGTGTAGGCCCGGCAAAGCCCGGCGGCCAGCATGGACTTGCCCACATCCGAGCCGGTGCCCTGAACCATCAGGGCGCGGAAAGGGCGCTCAGGCAAAGCGGGCGGGCCTCAAAATTCGACGCCCACCTGCGCCTTCACGCCGGACCGGAAGGGATGCTTGACCATGGTCATCTCGGTGACCAGGTCGGCGGCCTCCAACAAGGGTTCCTTGGCGTTGCGGCCGGTGACGACGACGTGCAGCATCTCGCGCTTCGCCTGCAGGGTTTTCACCACGTCGTCGATGTCCAGGTTGTCGTAGCGCAGCGGAATGTTCAGCTCATCAAGGACCACCATGTCGAAGCTTTCGTCATCCATCATGTCCTTGGCCATCTGCCAGGCGTTTTCGGCAGCTTGGATGTCGCGCTGGCGGTCTTGGGTTTCCCAGCTGAAGCCCTCGCCCATGGCCTTGATGACACACTGGTCGGGGAACCTGTCGAGGACCACCCGTTCCCCGGTTTCCCACACACCCTTGACGAACTGCACAATGCCGACCTTCATGCCGTTGCCGATGGCGCGGATGGCCAAGCCCATGGCGGCCGTCGACTTGCCCTTGCCCTTGCCCGTATGGACGATCAGCAACCCTTTCTCGATGGTCTTGGCGGCGACGATCTTGTCGCGGGCGGCTTCACCAGCCAGGCCATCGCCAGCCGTGCGGTCCTTGCAAAAGCCCACCGGCAGCCGCATTCGATTCGAAGCACAACTCCGTGACCGGAGGACGCGGTCGGCAACGTACCATCGACGCTCGGGGTGCTCGGCGCGGGGGGACC
>CAZQPC010000039.1:0-21125 GCA_964595005.1 uncultured Magnetovibrio sp. | reverse complement strand
CAGGCACGGATAGCGGTAATAGGCGTGCTCCAGGGGCGCCGCGATCCGGTCCAGTTTGTCCGGCAACAGTTCATGGCCGAAATCCCATGGCGTCTGATCGACGGACCAGGGGTCGCAGTCCTGTTCATATATGCCAATCACCAAGCCCTGACCTTCTTGGCGCAGATAATTCTCGCCGCCAGGATCAATGACATGCGGATGTTCGCCGGCCATGGCGACAATTTCCGGCACGTCGTCGGTGACCAGGTACTGATGCTCCATGGCCATCAGCGGCAGGTAAACGCCGGCCATGCGGCCGACTTCGCGGGCCCACAAACCGCCAGCGTTAACGACGTGCTCTGTCGTTACGGTGCCCTGTTCGGTAACCACGTCCCAAGCGCCATCGGAACGGCGGTTCAATTCGATCACCCTGTTGCGGAGGCTGATCTCGGCGCCCTGAATGCGCGCCGCCTTGGCATAGGCATGCGTGGTCCCGGCCGGGTCTAAATGCCCGTCCAAAGGATCGTGCAGCGCGCCGACCACGCCATCGATATTCATTATCGGGCAAAGGTCTTTGACCTCGCCAGGGCTCAGCAGCCGCGTATCCAGCCCCATGTGGCGGTGCCGGGCACGTTCCGTCACCAGGTAGTCCATGCGGTCCGCGTCCGTGGCGATGGTTACACCGCCGACGTGGTGCAGGCCGCACGATTGCCCGCTGATATCCTCCAGTTCCTTGTAAAGCTGGATCGTGTACCCCTGCAGCTTGGCGATATTCGGATCAGAGTTCAGGGTATGAAATCCCCCCGCCGCGTGCCAGGTCGACCCGCTGGTCAGTTCCGAGCGCTCGATCAGCAAGACATCGGTCCAGCCGAATTTGGTCAGATGATACAGCACGCTGCAGCCGACGACACCGCCGCCAATGACCACCGCTTGGGCTTGTGTTTTCATGGTTCGCGTCATTCCGTCATGTTCATTGGACGTCCGGCTTGGCACCGCCTTCCGCCATGCGCCTGGCCACGAAGGCATCCAGTTCCTCGACAACGCCCGGGTCCATTTCCGGCGGCTCATATGTCGCCAGCACGTCCTTGAAGATGGCGTTGGCGCGGGCCGTGGCATCCCGGGCGCCGGCCTCTTGCCAGGATTCGAAATTTCGCCAGTCCGACAGCATCGGCGCATAGAAAGCATTTTCGTAGCGCGCCAGGGTGTGGGCGCAACCGAAAAAATGGCCGCCCGGCCCCACTTCCTCGATGGCCGACAAAGCCATCTCATCGTCATCCACGATGACCGGCTGCAGGAACTCTGAGATCATCTGCAACATTTCGGCATCGATGATCACCTTCTCGAAAGATGCGCTCAGGCCGCCTTCGAGCCAGCCCAAGGCGTGTTTGACGAAATTCACGTGTCCCAGCATACATGGCCAAATGGACATTTGCGATTCGTAGGCCGATTGCACGTCGGGGGCATTCGATGCGTTCACATTGGATGACCGGTAGGGCAGCTTATAACGGCGCGCCAATTGGCCGCCGATCACCACCGCCTTGGCATATTCGGGCGTGCCGAAAGCCGGCGCGCCGCTTTTCATGTCCACGTTCGATGTAAACCCGCCATACATCACTGGCGCGCCGGGATTGACAATCTGCATGAAGGCGATGCCGGCCAATGCTTCGGCATTCTGCTGAACCAGGGCACCGGCCACGGTCACCGGCGCCATGGCGCCGGCCAGGGTGAACGGTGTGACCACCACCGGCTGGTTCAAGCGCGCCATCTCAATCATCCCACTCAACATGGGAATGTCGTACTGCAACGGCGAATTGGCGTTAACCACGGTCAGCAGACTGGGCTCGCGGGTCATGGTTTCGAAATCGATACCCCGCGCAATTCGGATCATTTCGATCGAGTCGCGGATTCGCTCGCGGCTCAGGGCATAACCGAAGCAGAATTTGTCACTCAGCTTGATCCCCGTACTTTCGGCCACCAGATGCCGGATCGGCGGGTCCACATCCATGGGCTCGACCGGGTACCCGCCCATCTGATGAACAATGTTGAGGCTGTGCCCCAGGCGGATGAAATTCGAATAATCTTCCATGTTCCCGGGCCGCCGCCCGCCGTCCGCATCGGATGCGTTCGGCGGACTGGCCACCAGCCCGAAAATCATCGCGTTGCCACCGACCTCCAGGGGACCATGCCGATGGCGAAGGTGAAGTTTGAACCTCGACGGCGCCTTGGCGACGCTTTCTTCAATGAGATCGGGATCAAACCGGACCCGCGTTGAGTCTGGATCTACATCAGCGCCGGCATCTTTCAGAACTTGCCGCGCCGTGTTGTTGAGAAAATTGATCCCGACGGTTTTCAAGACCTCCAAAGACTTGCGGTGGATGGCTTCAACCTGATCGGCGGAAATGATCTCCATGGGTGGAAACGGATTGCGCGGCTGGCGGTAGGGAAGTTGCTGAAACCCGTTTGCCGCCGAGCCGGCGGCGCGCGCGCTTGAACGCTTTCTGCCACGCCTCACCATTGACGGTCCTCCCCATACCGCGCACTCGATCAGGTCCCGAAGCCGGACAATTCATTGTTAACCGATCACCAGAGCGCCGTCCACGGGAACAGCGCATCAGGCGTCGGCGCCTGGCCTCAATCCGCCGGCCGGCATTTGTAGAGCATGGCAGTATCCATTTCCTGGACCACCTCGTCGCGCTGGTTGAGAATTTGCCGCTGCATTTTGACGACACCACGATCGCCCGAGCTGGTCAGCCGGGTCGAGGCCACGGTCTGCGCCATGCGGATGGTGTCGCCGGCCATCACCACTTTCAGCAACTTCCAGTCCTCTATCCCCAACAGAGCCAACAAGGTCCCGTCGTTGATGCCGCTGGCATACTGCAGCCCGCCGGCGATGCCGTAGACCAGGGGGCCATGGGCGATGACGTCGCCGAATTGTGTCGTCTTGGCGTATTCGATGTTGGCGTGAACTTCGTTGAAGTCACCGGTCAGACAGCAGAAGTTGACGATGTCGGCGTGGGTGACGGTGCGGGCCGGCGTGACCAGGGTCATGCCGACCTCGAAATCTTCGAAATACATGCCGCGCACGGGTGGCGTTGGTACGGTCTCGCTCATGGCTGTCACCTCATTTCCCTTCCCAAGATCATGGTGCAATGGGACGACAGGATGCCGCCTTCGTTGTGGACCAGGGCGACGTCGCGCTTGGCCACTTGGCGCTCGCCCTCGCCGCCGCGCAGCTGGCGCACGGCTTCGATAATCCCGAACAGGCCGCCGGCGGCGCCGGCGTGCGCATGCGACAGCATGCCGCCGTGGGTGTTGATGGGCATCCGGCCTTCAATGCGGGTCTCGCCGGCCTCGATCAGGGCGCCGGCGGCGCCGCGCTCACAAAGGCCCAATTCCTCCATCTCAATCATCGGCACCACGGTGAAGCAATCGTAAAGTTCGGCGAAATCGACGTCGCCGGGTCCAAGCCCGGCCATGTTGTAGGCCGCCTGACCCGATTGCACGGCACCGAACTCGGTCAGGCTTTCGGCGCAGATGAGATGTTCATGGGTGTGATATTCGCCGATGCCATGCAGATAGATCGGATCGGCCTGCAAATCCTTGGCGCGCGCCGCGGACGTCACGATATAAGCCCCGCCGGCGTCGGATATGAGGCAGCAATCGAGGATATTGAGCGGTTCCGCGATCGGCTTGGAATTGATCACGTCGTCCAACGTGATCGGCTTGGTCATGTGGGCGTTGGGATGACGTACCGCGTGGTCGCGGGTGGTCACCGCCATCTGCGCCAATTGTTCGCGGGTGGTCCCGTATTCGTGCATGTGGCGCCGGGTGATCATGGCGTAAAAGCTGGGGATGGAGGCGCCGTAGGGTTGCTCGAAATAGGGATGGCCGACGGCCACCAGGGCGGCGACGGCCTGGTCGCGGGACTGGCCCGTGGCCCGGTTCTCGCCGGCGCAGCACAGAATAACCTCCGCCTGGCCGGACGCGATGGCCTCCGCGGCATGCTTCAGCATCACCGCCGGCGAGGCGCCGCCGACGATCATCGACGCATTGAAGGTGGGTTTCAGGCCCAGGTATTCACAGAGCACGCTGCCCATCATGAAATAGGGTTCGGTGAAGGAATACGCGGTCAGCAGGCCGTCGATGTCCGCGGGCTTCAGCCCGGTCTCATCCAGGGCGCGCTTCGCCGCTTGCGCGTTCAGGCCGAGGCCCGTCATGTGCGGCACCTTGCCGATATCGGATTCGCCGACCCCGACGATGGCGACGGCGTTGCGGAGATTGGTTCCGGTCATGATCCGCGCCTCCTCAATCGGCCAGTTGAAACTGCGGAACCTTGGCCTCGCCGCGGTCCTCAAAACAAAGTGTCACCGAAGCCCCGATCTCCACGTCGAGGGCCTTGTCACCGACGATATTCGTCATGATCCTTGGGCCCTCGGCCAGATCGATCAACGCCACCACGTAGGGCACGTCATCGCGGAACGCCGGCAGCGGTGCACGGTGGACGATGGAGAAACTGTGCACCGTGCCGGTGCCGGCGGCATCGACCCATTGCTTGGCGTCGGACCAGCATTTTGGGCAGACATGGCGGGGCATGAAATCCAGGTGGCCGCAGTCTTGGCATTTTTGCAGGGCCAGCCGGCCGTCCCGGGCGGCCGCCCAGTAGACTTCGGAATCGGCGTTAACGATGGGTTCGGGGTGTAACTCGCTCATGTCTTGTCTCCGCCTTGATTTAGATGCCAGAACTCGCGGTCGCTGGCCGCCGGAAAGTCCGCCTTGGCTTTATCGCGGGCCGCGCCGAATCCTTCTTGAAAGGCCTCGGTGCGGAAGGCTAGGGGCTGACCCAGCGCTTCGAAGGCCAACATCTCCTCGGCGCTCTGCTCAAAACTGCGGCCCATGATCATTTTGGTGATGCCCATGGCCTCAACCGGACCGGCGGCCAGCTCATGAGCGTGCTTGAGCGCTACCGCGTCCAGTTCATCATCGGGCAGGACACCGGCCACCAAACCCATCTGCAAGGCCTCGGCGGCCGTCCAGGTGCCATTGGAAAACAGAAAATTCTTGGCCCGCGCCATGCCGACCAGACGCGGCAGGCTGTACATGGTGCCGTAATCGGGCATGGCGCCAAGCCGCATGAAGCCGGCCATGAACTTGGCACTTTCGGCGGCGAAAATGACATCGCCGGCCAGAGCCAGCCCCATGCCGCCGCCGACGGCATAGCCGTTGACCCCGATAACGATGGGCTTCGGCATGCGGATCATTTGAGCGATAAAGGCCGACATGTGCCGGAAGCGGTTGTGGGTCGACCACGAATCGTTGAATTTCGACAAAGTGTCAAAGTCGCCGCCGGCGCAAAAGGATTTCCCCGACCCGGTGATATAAAGTGCGCGCACCGTATGATCGTCCGCCGCCTCATGGATGGCCTTGGCCAGGCCGTCACGCATTGCCGGCGACAGGGCATTTCGCATCTTGTCGTTGGTGAACCGGATGACCAGAACATGGCCGTCCATCTGAATATCAATATGGTTGTCGCTCATCTTCTTCCCTTCAACGCCCCCACCTTATTGGGCGGCGGCGAATGTCCATTGGCGGCCGCCGTCAACGACCAGTTCGGCGCCGGTCACATATCCGCCGGCCGGCGAACACAGATAGGCTACCGCATGGGCGATGTCGGTGACTGCGCCGAAACGCTTCAGCGCAACACGCGACGTCATCACGTCTTCTTGGCCGGTCTCCACGTACAGCTTATCGACGCCGACGGTGCCGGCGATGGGGCCCGGCGAGACGCTGTTGACCAAGATGCCGTCCGGCGCCCATTCCACGGCAAGGGCGTTGGTCAGCGATTGAATGCCCGCCTTCGCCGCCCCGGCATGGGCAGCACCTGGCCAACCGACCCGGCCCAAGGTGGTGGTGATGGAAACGATGCGCGCCGCATCGGATTTTTGCAGGTGCGGATAGGCGGCTTTACAGCAATAGAAGGTGCCGTTCAGGTCGATGTCGATGACCGTCTTCCAGCCGTTCGGCGACAGCTCCGCCGTCGGACAATTGAAATTGCCGGCGGCATTGTTGATCAGGATGTCGAGGCCGCCGAAACGGTCGACGCAGGCGGCAACAGCGGCACTCACTTGGTCGTAATCGCGCACGTCTGCGGTCGTCTTGTCAGCGGCGGCGCCGGCTTCCATCAGTTCGTCCACCGCCGCCGCTAATTTCTCGTCGTCGCGGCTGGCGATGAAGATGCTGGCACCGAGAGACCCCAGCAGATCACAAACACCGCGTCCGATACCGCTTCCGCCGCCGGTGATAAACACGGTCCGGCCGGCCAGGAGGTCTGGTTGGAAGATGTCCGGTTCTGCGCTCATCTATGCGTCTCCATCGGTCTGGGTCCGTTGCTTGGCCACCGTGGCCCGCCGGCCCGGCGCGTACGCCGGTGTGCCGTAAACATCGAACAGCGCCTTGCTGGCATCGTAATGATTTGCCAGGCCGCCGCGCTGCAGCCGTTCAATGGGTCCGTCGGCATAGCCCAGCCCCAGCCGGCAGGTCAGGTCCATGTCCGCCGCCGTGGCCAAGCCTTCATCCAGAAAAGCCAGCGCGGCGTTGTATTTGGGCCGCACCAGACGATCGATGATCCGCCCAGCCTGATCGGCGGAGACGGCGACCTCAAGGCCGGCGCCTTCAAACAATGCCCTGGCGGCATCCAGAGCGCTTTCAGAGGTCGCCGACTGGCGCACCAATTCGATCAGGTTTGACGGCGCATCGTCACCGTTGCGGTAACGCGCAAACCCCAAGGCATTGGAGCCTTCCGTGCCGGCGTTCTCACCCGTATGCACACCCAGGCATTCGGTCCTCAGCTCAACAAGGACCGCGGTTTTTGTTTCATCCGCCGCGAAGGGTGCCCCCAGGAAAAGCACGATATCGCCATCGTCCGCGGCGCCGTCGAAAAACGGATCGCCGGCGGGGAATGATCGGCTGTCACCCATTTGTTTGATCTGGTAGGTCAATCCCTCACCCTCCGAACATGGCGTTGCGGTCGTAATCATAAAAGCCGCGCCCCGACTTCCGGCCCAGGTGTCCGGCCGCCACCATGCGCCGCAACAACGGCGGCGCCGAAGCGCGCGGGTCCATGGTGATCGGATAAAAGGCCTCACAGAGCAGCATCTGCGTATCCAGGCCGACCAGATCGAGCAATTCCAAGGGGCCCATCTTATAGTTCAGGCCAACCTTGATGGCCTTGTCGATGTCGGCGGCGCTGGCGACGCCCGCCTCGACGGCGCGGATGGCGTCGTTATTGAAGGGCACCAAAAGCGCGTTGAGGATGAATCCCGGTTTGTCCTGGGTCTTCACCGGTTGCTGGCCGGCGGCTTCCGTCCAGACCCAGGCCGCCTGGAAAGTCTCATCGGACGTGGTCATGCCCGGCGACATCTCGATCAATTTCATCAACTGCGCCGGCAGGCAGAAGTGCATGCCCACCACCTTGTCCGGGCGGGTGCACCCGGCGGCGATTTCGGTGATCGACAGGGTTGAGGTGTTCGAGGCAAAAATGGTTTCCGGCGGACAGACTTCGTCCAGCTGACCCATGAGGTTCTGCTTCACGCTCAAATCTTCGAAAACGGCCTCAATGACCAGATCGCAAGCCGCCAAGTCACCCATATCGATGGTGCTGCGCATGCGCGCCAGGGCCGCGTCGCGGTCTTCGGCGGTCATCTTGCCGCGGTCCACGGATTTGCCGAAAAAACCTTCGGTTTGAGCGTCGGCACGGTCCAAGGACACTTGAGCCCGATCGAAGGAAATCGTCTCAAATCCCGCCCTGGCCGCGACGATGGCGATGCCGGCCCCCATGGTGCCGCCGGCGCCGCAAACGCCAACGGTTTTGATCTTGGTTGTCATGTGGCGCGGAAGCTCCTTCCAATAAGCTGGCGGTGGATCTGGTTGGTGCCTTCCCATATCTGCGTGATCTTGGCGTCGCGCATCAGGCGTTCGACCCGGAATTCCGTGGAATAGCCATAGCCGCCGTGCATCTGCACCGCCTCCGTCGTCATGCGCATGGCCAGATCGGAGGCCCGCATCTTCGCGATCGAGGCTTCCTGACCATAATCCGTGGCGCCGGTTTCGATCAGGCCGGCGACGTAATCAATCCACGTTTCGACCAGCGCCAGTTCACTGGCCAAATCGGCGATCAGAAACTGGTTACCCTGAAAGTCGATAATTTTGCGGCCCGATTGCTGGCGTTCGTTCATGTAGGCGATCATGTCGGCGAAGGCGGCCCGCGCAATGCCCCGGGCATGGGCGGCGATGGACGGACGCGACTTATTCAAGGACGACAGCAGGATTTTCAAGCCCTCTCCGGGCTCACCAATCAGATTGGCGCGCGGCACCCGGCAGCCGTCGAACATCAGCGGCACGGTTGTCGCCGCGCGGTGACCCATCTTGTCTTCCTTGGCGCCGGTGGTGAAACCCGGCGTGCCTTTCTCCAAGACCAGAACCGAGATGGCGCCCCGGTCATCGTCAATCTCACTCCATTTGCCGAACAACAAGATCAAATCGGCCCGGTCACCGTTGGAGATGAAGGTCTTGCCGCCATCGATGATGATGTCGTCGCCGTCCGGCGTGAACCGGGTCTTCATGCCCGTCGCGTCGGACCCGGCCGCCGGCTCGGTAATCGCCAAGGACCCCAGGCCGCCCGCCGCAATGCGCGGCAGCAACCGCGCTTTCTGTTCTTCCGTGCCCAGGTCAATCAACGGCTTCATGCCATGAAAGTTTGTCGCGTAGATGATCCCCGTCGAGGCACAGGCCGCCGAAATAATCGACACGCATTCCAAATACAATCCATAAGACATGGGCGCGCCGCCGTAGGCTTCCGGCACAAAAATGGCGTTCATGCCGAGATCGTCGAGGGCCGCCATGCTGGCGGCGGGAAATTCACTGGATTTGTCATAAGCTGCAGCGGCGGGGCCGATCACCTCATCGGCGCAGCGGGTTATCTGATCGAGAACCAGGCGTTCTTCTTCGTTCCATCGGCGTTGGGCCTGCAGGCGGTCGAACAGGGTCATCAGTGGTTCATCCCCTGTCCGCCATCGATATAAATGGTCTCGCCGGTCAGGAACGGAATGTCCTCACAGATCAGCGCCGCCACCAACCGTGCCACATCTTCCGGTTTTCCGGCACCTCCCGTCGGCACCCGGCTGGCCAACCACTGGCGCACTTTGTCACGACCCAGATAGTCGGCGTTGAGGTCCGTCTCGATATAGCCTGGCGCCACGTCGATGACAGAGATGCCGTCGTCGGCCCATTCCACTGCCATGCACCGCGTCATCGCCGCCACCGCCGCCTTCGAGGCGCAATAGGGTAAATTATGCGGCACGCCCATCTTGTCGAAGAACGAACCGATATTGACGATCTTGCCGCCGCCGTCCTTGAGGAACGGGTAGGCTTCCCGCGACGCAATCATCACGGCCTTGGCATTCAGCGTCATGACTTCGTCATATTGTGCCGTGCTCAGTTCCGCGATAGGGCTGCCGATATAGAGCCCGGCGTTGTTCACCAAACCATTGATCCCGCGCTCTTCGCCGATGGCCGCGATGATTTCCTTGACCTGGGCTTCATCGGTCATGTCACAGACGCGGGCGTCGCCGGCAGCGGAGTCGCCGGAACGGGACAGGCCGACAACGGGCACGCCACGTTTGTCCAGTTCCAACGCGATGGCGGCGCCAATACCCTTTGAGGCACCGCTGACAATGACGCAGGGATCAGCCATCTTTGAACACGGCCTTTCGTTTCCCTTCGAACGCGGCCATGCCTTCCCGGCAATCATCCGTTGTGAAGGCCAGAAGGTTTAAATCGCGCTCCACCCGCAGCCCCGTCGAAATGGGATTGTCCAACGCCCGCATGACCGCTTCACGGGCGTAGTCCAGAACCGGCAGGCTGAAGCACGTGATCGCCGCGGCAAATTCCATGGCGCCAGCCATACCGTCACCGTCGATGATCTTGTGAACCAGGCCGATGCGTTCGGCTTCGTCCGCCTCAACGGTGCGGCCGCTCATGATGATCTCCAATGCCCGGCCCTCACCGATCAGGCGCGGCAGGCGCTGGGTGCCGCCGTAACCGGGGACGATCCCCAGTTTGATTTCCGGCAGGCCCACCTTGGCGTTCGGCGTCGCCACCCGGAAGGTGCAGGCCAGGGCCAGTTCCAGGCCGCCGCCGAAGGCGTAACCGTTGATCAGGGCGACGGACGGGATCGGCAGGGTATCCAGTTTGGCGAACGTTTCCTGGCCGCGCTTCATGGCGGCGCGCATGGTATTGGTGTCCTGTTCGCGCAACTCTTTGATGTCGGCGCCGGCGCAAAAGGCTTTTTCACCGGCGCCTGTAACGATGAGCACCCGGGCGTCGGTCGCGGCGGCCTCATCGATGGCGGCGCCGATCTCGCCGACAATCTCGAAGGACAATGCGTTCAGGGCTTCCTGCCGGTTCAGGGTGATCACGGCAGCGTCGCCGTTGCGGGTCAGTTCTACGGGCATCAGTTGCCTCCCTCCTCGGATTGATATCGCACGGGATCGGGAATCAGATCGCCGCGCTGGGCCATCGCCACCAAATCGCGTTTCAAAATTTTGCCGCTGGCCGTCAGCGGGAAGTCTTCGACGCGACTGAAAAATTCCGGCATGTCGTACTTCGACAGACCTTCCTTCGCCAGATGCGCCAACATGGCGTCGCCATTGACCGCGCCGATGATTGCCAAACATACCCGCTCGCCCAACCGCTCATCGGCAACGGGAAAGGCGGCGGCCTTTTCCACATCCGGATGGCGCATGGTCAGCGCCTCGATGTGGGACGGATAGATGTTGTGGCCGCCGCGGATGATTAAATCCTTGAGGCGTCCTTCGACAATCAAATTGCCGGCGTCATCAAAAGACCCCAAGTCTCCCGACATGAACCAGCCGTCGCAGTTGAAGCTGGCCTGGGTGGCGTCCTGGTTGGCGAAGTAACCCAGCGTCAGGCAGGCGCCGCGGCCGCCGATCTGGCCGACGGTGCCGGCCGGCACTTCGAGGTCGGGGTTCTCAGAATCAAAGATGCGAATCTCATACGCCGGCCCGCCACGGCCGCAGGTCTTGATGATGGTCTCGGTATCATCATCGGGGTGGGTGTACTGGTGCGACGAATTTTCCGTCATGCCATAGACATTCTGCGGTTTGATGCCTTGGTTGACGAAAGCCTCGGCCACCGTCGGCGGGATCGGCGAGCCAGCCATGTAAAAGGTCTCCACGGACCCCAATCGTTCAACACCTTGCGTTTTCTGTTGCGCCAACAGATCCATGGCATGGGTCGGCACGCCCAAGACATAGGTGGCCGCCGTATCGATGATCCAATCAAGGCGGCTGGTACCGGCGGGCGGATCATCGGTGATCATCTCGCCACCGCAGATCAGCCATTGGGCGACACCGACCCAGGCAATGTGATGGGACAGGGGGCTCAGGGACAGCACTTTGGATTGCCGTGTCAGGCCCCAATCGCGGGCCAAATCGCGGGCATTGGCCATCAGGGTATTGGCGGAATGCATGACGCATTTCGGCGCCCCGGTGGTGCCTGAGGTAAAAGCCAGATAGCCGACCGCATTGGCATTGCCATGAGGGGTCGTTGCCGGCACGGCGCCGGCGGACGGCACTGTCTCCGGGGTATAGCGCGCCTTCAGGAAGGCCAAGCCGTTCAGCATGGCGTCAAAATCCTGATCGTCCCGGTCGGCGCCCCAGCCCGGCTCCGTGACGACAGCCGCCGAGCCCAGGCGGGTCAGCAGTTCGATGATCTCCGCACAGGTGTGGGTGCGATGCAGGGACGGATTGCAGGCGAGCCCTTGGCGCGAACAGGCCAGAAAAAAGATCACCCCGTCCATCCGGTTCGATGCCCAGAGCGATACGCGATCCCCGGCGACCAGCCCTTTTGCGCTCAGATCGGCGGCAATGGCATCCACGCTGGCTTGAAGTTCTCCCCAGGTAATCCGGCCTTCGCCATCGCGCAAGGCCGCCTCGTCCGGCCGGTCCGCTGCATGGCCTGCCATTAATCCGTAAAAGGTATCGTCCGTCCAAAGGCCCTGGTCGTAATAGGCCTGGGCCTGAGCCGGATCATGCAGGGTGAGAAACGGCCGCATGGGTGATCAATGTCCGAAAGTTGAGGTGTCCGGGTCGCGTTTTTCCCGAAAAGCCGCACTCAATTCCTTGGATTCGTCCGTATTCAGATAGCCGCGCAGCAGCATGTCATGGGCCATGCGCGACAGGCCGCCGACGCCGCCGTGGCGGGCCGCGAAGGCGGTCTTGATGGCGGCCAGGGCGAAGGCGCCGCGGTCCGCCACTTCCAGGGCGAACGCACGGGTTTCCTCGGCCAGCTTGTCATCGGGTACGACCCGGTTGATCAGGCCGATCTCCTTGGCTTCCTGGGCCGACATCTTCGGGTTGGCCATCCAAATCTCCTTGGCCCGCTTCTTGCCAACCAGGTCCTCCAGATACCAGGTACCGTAGCCCGCATCGAAGGACCCCATCATGGGTCCGACCTGGCGAAACACGGCGCTTTCCTTGGCGATGGTCAGGTCGCACATGACCTGCAAGACGTTGCCGCCGCCGACGGCGAAGCCGTTGACGCTGGCAATTACCGGCTTTTGGAAGCGGTCGATGGAATCGTACATCTCCAGGGTCGGCAGGACGCCGGCATAGAGATTGGTCTCCTCCATGCCGTCCTTCTGGCCACCGATGCAGAAAAACTTGTCCCCCGCGCCGGTAATCACCAGAACCCGGGTGCGGGTCTCGCGGCGCATGTCGTTGATGCAGTCGCGGATCTCATGACACATGGTCTCGTTGAACATGTTGGCGTTGTCGGGCCGGTTCAGCGTGATGGTCCCGATGGGGCCGTCTTCTTCATAAATGATCGTTTCGAAGGCCACCTGTCGATCTCCCTGGAAAATTATGGGTGCCGGACAAGCGTCCAGTGGGTCGGCTTTGCATCCGTGCCGTCCGGCCTGCGGTGTCTGATATGCTGGCGCAGTCGATGGGTGGGGTCAACGCCGCCGCGCGGGAACGGCCGGCTTAGCGTTTCAAAACCGGCTCATGCCGCTCCGGCGCACGGGCGCCGCCAAGGCATTGGCCCTGACATGGGCGACAAACCGGTCGACCCAGCGGCCATCGCCAACCTGACGCTGATGGGCGAAGGTGGCCAGCGTGTTCCCTTGAATGATCCCGTCGTGGGCGCCGTCAATGCCATGCCCGCGCTTCACCTGGAAGGCGAAGTTCACCTCTGGGGGCAGATTTTCCAACGACGCATAGTGGAACTCGTGGGCCTGCACGGTTTTGTCCGCGTTAATCCCCGCCATCGGCCAGGGCATGGCCGGCGTTTCGCGAAGTTTTACATAACCGCGTCCGACGGGCCGATCGTGGAGAACCGACGTGCCGGGCAGGAAGCCGACCATGTCGTGGCGCTGCCCCTGCCATTCCAAGGCCTGGCAAAGATACATGAGGCCGCCGCATTCGGCGTAAGCGGGCAACCCGGCCTCCAGGGCGGCGCGGATATCGCGGCGCAGCGGTTCGTTGGCCGCCAGGGCTGCGGCCTGCACTTCGGGAAACCCACCGCCGATAAACAGGCCATCGACATCGGGCAGTCGGCGGTCACGGGTGGCATCAAAAGGAACCAGTTCGGCACCGGCGGCAGCAAAGGCATCAAGATCATCGGGGTAATAGAAGCCAAAGGCCCGGTCGCGGGCGATGGCAATACGTAGCGGCGCCTCGGCGCGTGCCCGACCCAATCGTTGCACCGTCGCGCCTTTGCAGGGCCGCGTGTCACAGGCGGCAACACCCAGGTTTTCCAAGTCCACGTTGGCTTCAATGATATCTGCAATGACGGTGACTTTTTCGTCGACCGCATCGGCCTCATTGACCGGTTTCAGGCCCAGATGGCGCTCGCGTATGCACATTTCCGGATACCGGCCGATGGCCCCCAATACGGGCATTTCCGTGTAGCGTTCCAAAGCGGCGCGCAACTTGCCTTCGTGGCGCGGACCACCGACCTGATTGAGGATGACGCCGGCAATGCGGAAGTTGCAGGCGAAGGCCTCGTAACCGGTGATCAATGGCGCTATTCCGCGGGTCATGCCGCGGGTGTCAACGACCAAAACCACCGGCACGCCCAGCAATTCGACCATAGCGGCGTTGCTGTCGCTGCCCTCCACGTCGACGCCGTCGAACAGGCCTTTGTTACCCTCGACGATGGCGACGTCGGCGACATCGGCGTGGGCGGCATAAAGGGCGCTGATCTCATCGGCGCTCATGGTGTAAAAATCCAGATTGCGGCAAGGCCGGCCGGCGGCCCGGCTGAGCCACATGGGATCAATATAATCGGGGCCCTTCTTGAAGGTCTGCACATCGATGCCGCGCCGCTTCAAGGCCGCCGCGATGCCCATGGTCACCGTCGTCTTGCCCGACGATTTGTGGATGGCGGAAATCAATAGGCCGTTCATTCCGCCGCCTCCCGAAGGGCCGCCGGCGCCGGCAGCAATGGCAGGGCGCGCAAACCGATCAAGGCGATCAGCACCGCCACACCGCAGCCGCCGATACCCAAAGCCAGCTCATGGAGGCTGGGCCGGTAACTGGCAATTTGTCCGTCAAAGAAGGAACTGGTTTCCACGGCGCCCGGAAACAATTCCAGAGGATAGGCCTGGCCGCCGATGATGATTACGTAAACCTGAGCGAAGCCGCCAAGCACGATAAGTCCGCAGGCGATCACCACCCGCAACGGCGTGATCGTGCCCACCAACAGCAGAACCAGCGGCACAATGCCGCCCAGCAGGATTTGGCCGACCCAGAACAACCCGGTAATAATGCCGCCGTCAGCCAGAATGAACCGTTCAACGCCGATATGTTCGGCCGCGTAAAGATTGACCAGATGCTGGACAGCGACGAAGTACAGCGTGGCAGCGACGAAAATGCCCAACAGCCGCGCCATGCGGCTCAGCAACGCGTCATCCAATGGGCCATCCTGCAAGGCCAGCAACGCCGGGATGAACAACGCCATGCCGAAGGCCAGGGACATGGCGATGAACAGCGGCGCCATGACCGCCGCGTCATAGGCCTCCCTGGCCACCAGCATGCCGAAGATCAGCCCCGTGCCGGTGGTCAATGTGAGCCGCCAAACCAGGGCAACAACGCCCGCAGCACCTTGGAAGCGGCGCAAACGATGGGTCATCTGAACCCAGAGATAAACGGCGACGACGATGACCAGGCCGGTGTAGAGGAAGATGTTCCAGGCGAAGATGGAACGGAAATTGTAGGTCGTCATGGCGACGATCAACCGGTCGGGCCGGCCCAGGTCGAGCACCAGCACGGACAGTCCGCCGACCAAAAGGGCGATGGTCAACAGCCCCGAGAGGCGGGCCAGGGACTTGTAGGCGGTGCGCCCGAACACCGAGCCCATGGATGCCACGTTGAGGGCGCCCGACGCGGCAACGATCAGGAACACCGCGAACACATGCGGCAGGCCCCAGACAATCTGGTTGTCCATGCCAGTGATCCAATGGCCCTGATGTTCCATGGACCCGGCCGCCAAAAGCCCGACGCCGGCAATGGTCGCGGCACCGGCCAGCATCGCCCAGAACCGCCGCCGACCCATTGCCAAGGTTCCATAACGGATCGATTTCATCGCCTAAATCCCCTGATAGCGCACGCCGGGGTCAAGACCCAGATCGGCGCGGATGGCGGTGGCGGGGAAGTGGGACAGGCGTTTTGATATTTCACTGTCCGGATCATTGATGTCACCAAACATCATGGCGTTGTGACCGGCGGCCCGGCAGGCATCCACACAGGCCGGCCGGCGGCCCGCATCGACCCGGTGCACGCACAAGGTACAGCCCTCGACGACGCCCTTGCCGCGCGGCGAATAGGATTTCTGGTTCTCCAGATCTTCATGAATGAAAGACCGCGCCTTATAAGGGCACGCCATCATGCAATAGCGGCAACCGATGCAAATATGCTTGTCCACCAAGACGATGCCATCGGCGCGCTTAAAGGACGCGCCGGTCGGGCAAACGTCAACGCAAGGCGGCTCGGCGCAATGCTGACACATCATCGGCAACGACCATTGTTTGCCTGTTTTTTTGTCGCGGGCGTCGATCTTGCGGATCCACTGGGCATCGGTCCGGGGCCTGCCTTTGCTTGTCAGGCCATGTTCGTCATTGCACGCGGTGATGCAGTCCGTGCATCCGGTCTCACACTTGGTGGTATCGATGAGCATGCCCCAGCGCACCGCCGACGTGACCGCCCCGCCGGCTTCCTTGGCCTCGGCGAACCGGTAAAGCGTGACGCCTGGCGCAACGCTGAGAACGCCGGCGCCGATCAAGCCGGCCATGAAGCTCCGGCGGCTCGACCCGCCCGTGTCACAGCCCGGCGCCTTTTCGCATCCACTCATTGGTGCGCCACCTCGGACGGATCAGGGACGGAATTGTGGCAACTGAAGCAATCGATTTTGACCGAGGCGTAATCGTGACAGCTTCGGCAGAAATGTTTCGGGTCCTTGTAGGTCACCGGCTTGCCCGCTTTCCCGGCGACGGCGTGGCATTCCAAACACGCCGGCAGGCGGCTGTCCTTCGGCCGCACGCCCCGATGCACCGTGGCGTCGCGCTGATGGACAAGCAATTCCATATGCTGGGTCCGCATGAACGCCACGTCGCGCACGCAGGCCTCGCCCTTGCCTTTAGGAATGAACGGAACCGGCACCCAGGTATCCGCCGCCGCCGCACCGGCAAGGCAGGTCATCACGACAAGTACGGGCAGCCCGCGGATCATGCCGGCCCTACTCTCCCAGCCCCATCTGAATGTAGCCGGACGGGCAGACATCCTGGCAGATGTGACAGCCAATGCACTTGCCGTAGTCCGTATCCACATAGCGGCCGACGGCGCGCTGGTCCTTCTTGACCCGGAAAATGGCGTCCTGGGGGCAGTACACCACACAGTTGTCGCATTCGAAGCAGATGCCGCAGCTCATGCAGCGGTCGCCCTCGTTTTGCGCCTCTTCTTCCGTCAGGCCCTGGATGCGTTCATCGAAATTGCCCAGCACCTTGTCCGCATCGATATGCACTTCACCGCGCCGGGCCCGTTGCTCATAGCCGAAATGCCCCAAAAACAGTTCTTCGTGGGCGATGATCTGGGTGCCGGAGCGGTCTTCGAAATTGTGGACAGCGAAGGCGGAATCCCCGGTGCCGCGGGTCGGCTCCTGATCGTAATCCACCGGCTCCAATTGCCGTTGGCGCAATTCATTGAGCAGGTTGAAATGATGAACGTCCACCTTCGGCCTCTTTTCCAACCCCGCACCGGACAGAAACCGGTCGATGGTATCGGCGGCGATACCGCCTTGGCCAATGGCCGTGGTCAGCAGGTGCGGGCGGACGATGTCGCCGCAGGCGAAGTGCTTGTCGCGATCCTTGACCTTGAACAGGCCGTCGCAGTCCAGAAATCCCCGGCCGTTGTCGAGCGTCTCAAAGCCGGTCAGATCGCCCATCTGACCGATGGCGGAAACGATCAGGTCGCATTCAATCTGAAATTCCGTGCCCTCCCGGGGCACCGGTTTCATGCCGTCCATGTCGCATTCACACATTTTCAAGGCGGTCGCCCGGCCGGCGGCATCCTTGATGACCTCCAGGGGCATGACGCCGCCCCGGATGTCGACGCCTTCGCGCAAGGCATCTTCGCGTTCGCGCTCTGCCGCCGTCATGCCGTCCATGGGCAGCAGCGACGTCAGCACCGCCTTCACGCCTTGGCGGGCCACCGAGCCGGCGACGTCGTGGGCCGTGTGGCCAAGGATGATCGATTCGGGCTGATCATGTTCAGCAATCGTCTCAATATGACCAAGCCGGCGGGCCACCGAGGCGACATCGATGGAGGTGTCGCCGCCGCCAACAACGACGACCTTCTCATAGACATATTTCAGCCGGTCCTGGTTGAAGGCCTGCAGAAAGGCGACGCCGCTGATGCAGTTGGGCGTGTCCGCCCAACCGTCCACCGGCAAGGGCCGGCCGTTTTGCGCGCCGATGGCCCAGAGGATGGCGTCATAGTTGGCCTCCAGTTGCTCCAGGGAAATGTCTTCGCCGACACGGATCCCCAGCTTGACCTCCACGCCCGTATCCAGAATGCGCTGGATTTCGGCGGCGACGATATCGCGCGGTGTCCGATAACCGGGGATGCCGTAAACCATCATGCCGCCCAACTGTTCCTGGGCTTCAATGACGGTTACCGAATGCCCCCGCCGGCGCAGTTTCCAGGCCGCCGCCAGTCCACCGGGACCGCCGCCAATGACGGCGATCTTCTTGCCGGTCTCCTGATCAGGGCCGGCCAGCGTGATGTTATTCTCAACCGCCCAGTCGCCGACGTACTGCTCGACGGCATTGATCCCCACATAATCATCAAGAACGTTGCGGTTGCAGCCATCCTCACAGGGCGCCGGGCAGACCCGGCCCATGATCGACGGGAACGGGTTGGCGTCGGCCATGCGCCGGAACGCGTATTCCTGCCAGGCCATGCCCTCCACCGGCGGCTTGTCCATGCCCCGCGCAATGGCCAGCCAACCGCGGATTTCGTGGCCTGACGGGCAGCTACCCTGGCAAGGCGGCGTGCGGTGCACGTAGGTCGGGCACTTATAGCTGTGATCGGCGGTAAAAATATTGTCGCGTAGGGACGGAAACTTGTCATCGCCTTCCTGGAATCGCCGATTGGTCAGTTTCGGTGGGTCCTTCACCTCATTCATCTTCCGTGCCTCCGGGATTGGCGCCATCACCCTGTTCATCGCTCGCCGCGCCATCGATAACGATGGCGTTGGAGACCAGTTGATGGACGCTGACGATCTGGTCCATGCGGAACCCATAAAAGGGCATGACTTTCGAGAACTGGGTTTTGCAGATGGCGCAGATGGCCGCCATGTGGGTAACGCCGTCTTCATCGACGACCCGTTTCAAGGCCTCCATGCGCGGCTTCGCGCCCTTGACCCGCAGCTCCAGCAAATCGTCGGTCAAAAGTCCGCCGCCGCCGCCGCAACAGTATGTATTCTCGCCAATGGAATCGGCAGCCATGTCGACGAAGTTGTTGCAGCACGCCTTGATCACTTCGCGCGGATAGGTGAACTGACCGCCGGGTTCGGTGCCCATGCGCGAGCCCCGCGAAACGTTGCACGAATCATGGAACGTCAAGGTCATGTGATCGTTCTTCGATTTATCGAAACTCAACCTGCCGTCGCGGATCAGGTCGTGGGTAAATTCACAGATGTGCTGCGGTATGGGATAGTTGGAATCGAGAAAATCGAAAGGCCCGACCAGGGTGTTCCAGAAGTTATAGGCGACCCGCCAGGCGTGCCCGCATTCGCCGACGACGATGCGTTTCACGCCCAGGTCTTGGGCGGCCTTGCGGATGCGTTCGGCGATCTGTTGCATTTGCTCGTAGGAGCCAACAAACATGGCGAAATTGGCGGCTTCCGAGGCGTAGGTGCTGAGCGTCCAACTGGTGCCGGACTGATGGAAGACCTTGGCGTATCCCAACAGGCCGTCGATGTGCGGCTCGGCGAAAAAATCGGCGCTGGGCGTCACCAGCAAGACATCGGCGCCTTCGACGTCCAAAGGCAACGTTATCTCAACGCCGGTCTCTTCTTCCAAGTCTTCTTCCAGATCCGCCAGGGTCGCCCTCATGGCTTTCGGCGGCAATCCTAAGTTATTGCCGATGTCGTGGACCTTGCCGATGATCTCATTGCAATATTTCTGGCCCTTGCCGACCGAGTCCATGATCTCCCGCGCCGCCATGGAAATCTCCGCCGTGTCGATGCCGTAGGGGCAGAACACGGAACAGCGCCGGCATTGGGAACACTGGTGGAAATATTTGTACCAGTCGTCCAGGACCTCTTCGGTCAGGTCCTTGGCGCCGACCAGCCAAGGCACGACGCGCCCCGACCAGGTGAAATAGCGGCGGTAGACACTGCGGAACAGATCCTGACGGGCGACCGGCATGTTCTTCGGATCGCCGGTGCCCAGGTAGTAGTGACACTTGTCCGTACACGCCCCGCATTTGACGCAGGAATCCAGATACACCGGCAATGAGCGGTATTTGCTCAGCAAGTCCCCCATCTTGTCGATGGCCTTGTTCTGCCAGTCATCGACCAGTTCTTCCGGAAAGCCCAAGGCCTTTTGATGGTCGGCACCGGCCGCGTAGGGCTGGCTGTGCGCCATGGCGCCGACGTTGACCGGTGGCGCCTCGGTCACGTCATCCAGTTCGGGGACGTCAAACTTGATCTCAGCCATCGCGCCCGGCCTCCATCTCGGCTGCCCAGGCGGCCAGGTGGCGCTGTTCGCGGGGATTGTCGATCTGGTTGCGGGTCGGGCTAAAGAAGACGCCCGGTGCATGCAACAGCTTGGAGAACGGAAACACCAGCAAAAGCAGGGCGACCAGGCCCAAGTGGATCAGCAAAACCGGATCCGTCGGCAAGGGCTGCCAATCGAAATAGATAAGCCCCAGAGCGAAGGCCTTCAGCGCGACGATGTCCGTATGAGCGACGTATTGCATGGCCAAACCCGACGCGCCGATGCCGACCAGCAGGGCCAGCATCAAATGATCGGACGGTGCGGAGATATAGCGGACCCGGTCGACCAGAAACCGCCGCGCCCAGAGGCCCGCAAGGCCGGCGACCATGGCGAAACCGGCGTACTTTCCGTAAGGCAGAATCGAACTGACCCAGCCCCAGACCGGTTCGGTGAAATAGCGGAGATGGGTCAGGACCACCACCACCAGGGCGGCGTGGAATACGTAGCCGAACATCCACGTCCACTTATTGGCCTTGAACAGGCTTTCGAAAAACACCAGTTCACGAAACATGCGCAGGACAACACCGGCGCCCGTGGTTGGCGCCGGGGTGGTGGCGATTTTCAAGGGCGCCGGGGTCTTCCAATATTGACGAACTTTTACACCAACGCCGACCACAAGGACGGCAAGGGCGAAACTCAGCAATAGGGCGAAAACCGTCGACAACCGAATATCCCTCCCGGCCGGCGGCGGCGGTCTTCGACCGCGGCCGGTTCATGATTTGCGCGTGCAGCGTGCCTCAGACGCAGCCGGTGGGTTTCGGCAGGCCGGCGATCTTACAGGCCTGCTTGGCCG
>CAZQPC010000038.1:0-21594 GCA_964595005.1 uncultured Magnetovibrio sp. | reverse complement strand
GTGCAAAGGCTCTGGAGAACGGCCTGGTGCTGTTGTCTTGCGGCGTCTATGGCAACACCATCCGTATTCTGGTGCCCCTGACGGCCGCAGACGCGATCGTCGATGAAGGCTTGGCGATGATTGAGAAGTCGCTCTGTGACTTGGTTTCCGCCAAAGCCGCCGCATGAATAAGATCCCCGGCCAACAAGCGAACGAGGAGAAAAGATAGGCTTTCTGATTGAGTGAATGCTCAACAGCCCTACACTAACAAAAAGAAGAACCTGAAAGGATGCAGTCGATGATTCCATTCGCGGTCGCGGGTGTTCAAATGCATGTCTCGGCCCACCGGGCGAATGTGCCGGCCATGAAAGACAAAGTCGATCTGGTGATGGCCCGGTTCCCCTGGGTGCAGATGATCGTTTTCAGCGAGCTCGCCACCTATGGCCCACTGCCCAACCACCACACGGAATCCGTTGAATTCGTCGAAGACGAACTTTCCGAACAAGCTGTCAAGTACGGCATCTGGATTTTGCCCGGTTCCGTGTTCGAAAAATGCGATGGCCATACCTACAACACGGCCTCGGTGATCAACCCGGACGGCATCGTCATCGGCCGGCACCGCAAGATGTTCCCCTTCGCGCCGTACGAAGCCGGCATTGAGGGCGGCACGGAATTTCTGGTTTTTGACGTCCCCGAGATCGGCCGCTTCGGGGTTTCCATCTGTTACGACATCTGGTTTCCGGAAACCACCCGCACGCTGACGGCCATGGGCGCGGAAGTACTGTTGCACCCGGCCTTGACCGGCACCATCGACCGCGACGTGGAATTGTCCATTGCGCGGGCCAGTGCCGCCATGTTCCAGTGTTATGTGATCGATATCAACGGTCTGGGTGCCGGCGGCATTGGTCGGTCGACGGTTATCGATCCGGCCGGCACGGTGCTCTATCAGGCGGGCGATGGCGATGAGATTATCCCCGTCGAAATCGATCTCGAATTGGTTCGCCGCCAACGGGCCGTCGGGCTCATGGGATTGGGCCAGACCCACAAGAGCTTCCGTGACCGGGCGGTAAATTTCGATGTTTATGACAGGGGCTACTTCGACGAAACATATTTGGAAAGCCTGGGGCCGCTGAAAATGCCGGAAAAGGGCGGCCGGGCAGGGTTGGCGAAACCGTCACCCAACCCGGAACCAACATTGCCGACCGCCGCCAATGATCAGAAGGCGCGACGACTGCGAAAGTAAAAAAACACGAAAAACGACGAACACGGGGAGGACTGACATGCCGGCGAAGGATGCAACGGGCGAACGGATTTCACTCAGCCGATATTACAACGCTTCCCAGTTCCGGATCGACACTTGGAACGAATTAAAGATCATCATCCAGCGGTTGGCCGACGACCGTGGCCGCGACGGCGACGAAGACGCCGTCCGCGAACATCTGGATAATCTCGCGCCGACGGAAATGTATTGGGCGTTTCCCGGCGATCAGGATTTCCAGCAGCTTTTCAGATTGTTATACGCGGGCGAATTTGGCGCCCTGTCACGGGCCGTATCGCGATGTGTCGGCGGTCTGATGAGCGGTCTGTACCGGCGCATGCATATCGATCTGGGGCTCAGCGGCGGCGCCGATGCGACGGAAATTGAAGACATCCCCGACACGCAAGATGAGCGGGCCCGGCGCCGCCCGTATTTCGAAATCTTGATCGTCGACGACATTTCGCAGGCCTTGCAGAACCATCAGCGGGCCGAACTGGCGGCCATGCGCCGCGACGAGGACAAGTTCACCTACCAGCCGGTGTTCGTGCCAAGCTTTGAGGACGCGCTGATCGCCGTATTGTTCAATGTCAACATCCAGGCGGCCGTGATCCGCTTCGATTTTCAACTGCATTCGAAGCATCAACTGCCGGTGCTGAAGCGCTATCTGGCGCAGGCCGGTTGCGCCGACCTTGAGGACATCGATTATCAGGACTATGGCAGTGTGCTGGCCGATGTCATCGCCCGGGAGCGACCGGAGCTCGACCTCTATCTGATCACCAACCGTTCCGTTGAAGACGTCGCGGGGCGCATTTCAGATGCTTGCCGGCGGGTCTTCTACAATCAGGAAGACTATGTGGAGCTGCATTTGAACATTCTGCGTGGCGTTGAATCGCGTTATCACACGCCGTTCTTCACCGCCCTGAAAGAATATTCAAAACAACCCACGGGCGTCTTCCATGCGCTGCCCATTTCGCGGGGCAAATCGATCACCAAATCCAATTGGATCCGGGATATGGGCGATTTCTACGGCATGAACATATTTCTGGCGGAAACGTCCGCAACGTCAGGTGGGCTGGATTCCTTGCTGGAGCCGCACGGGCCGATCAAGAAGGCCCATGAACTGGCGTCACGGGCGTTCGGATCACGCCGCACCTTTTTCGCAACAAACGGCACATCGACCTGTAACAAGATTGTCGTCCAGGCGCTGGTGCGGCCCGGCGACATCGTGCTTGTCGACCGCGATTGCCACAAGTCCCACCATTACGGCATGGTGCTGTGCGGCGCCCAGGTGGCCTACCTGGACAGCTATCCGCTGCATGAATATTCCATGTACGGCGCCGTCCCGTTGCGCGAAATCAAGCATGAACTGCTGAGCCTGAAACGGGCCGGCAAGCTTGACCGGGTAAAGATGCTGTTGCTCACCAACTGCACCTTCGACGGCATCGTCTACAACGTTGAACGGGTGATGGAGGAATGCCTGGCGATCAAGCCCGACCTGGTCTTTCTGTGGGACGAAGCCTGGTTCGGATTTGCCCGCTTCGGGCCGACCTACCGCCAACGCACCGCCATGCACACGGCCGGCGTCTTGCGCGAACGCATGAAGTCGGAACGCTATCGCAAGGAATATGAAACACACGCCAAGGCGTTGGCGAAACTGGATCCCGATGACCATGAGGCCTTGTTGTCCATGCGTCTGTACCCGGACCCCAGCGTGACGCGGATAAGGGCCTATTCAACCCAATCGACCCATAAGACACTGACGGCGCTGCGCCAGGGATCGATGATCCACGTCCATGACCAGGATTATAAATCGAAGGTTGAAGAATCCTTCCACGAAGCCTTCATGACCCACACCTCAACGTCGCCCAATTATCAGATACTGGCCTCACTCGACGTTGGCCGACGGCAGGTTGAACTGGAAGGGTTCGAACTTGTCCAAAAGCAGGTCGAGATGGCCATGGCATTGCGCCAAAGGGTGCGCACCCATCCGTTGCTCAGCAAGTTTTTCACCGTCCTGACCGTCGCCCACATGATCCCCGAGGAATACCGCACATCGGGGATTGAGAGCTACTATGACCCGGATCACGGATGGAACGATATCTGGGACGCCTGGGCCGGAGACGAATTTTGTCTGGACGCCACCCGGGTGACCCTGGCGGTCGGTCATACGGGTCTCGACGGCGATACCTTCAAGAACGAGATTCTGATGGACCAGTACGGTATCCAGATCAATAAGACATCGCGGAACACCGTACTGTTCATGACCAACATCGGCACCACGCGCAGTTCCGTCGCCTACCTGATCGAAGTCCTGGTCAAGGTCGCGAAAGAGATGGAGCGCCGCATCGAAGATCTCAGCGGGCCGGAACTGCGGGTTCACGAAACCAAGGTGAAGTCGTTGATTGAAGACTTGCCGCCGTTGCCCGATTTCTCGCGCTTCCACGATGCCTTCCGGCCTGTGCCGTCGGACGATACCCGTGAGGGCGTCATCCGCGATGCCTACTTCCTGGCCTACGACGAAACGGTTTGTGAATACCTGAGCCTCGATGACCGGGCCTTGGACGATGCCATGTCGTCGGGCCGCGAGGTGGTGTCGGCAACGTTCATCATACCCTATCCGCCGGGCTTCCCGATTCTGGTCCCCGGGCAAGTCGCCAGCACCGAGATCATCGAATTCCTGCGCAACCTCGACGTCAGCGAAATTCACGGCTACCGGCCGGAACTGGGCCTACGCGTCTTTACCGAAGAAGCCCTAGAGGCCGAAATGACGAAACATCAAACGGCGGCGCAATGACGCCGCCGAACAGGGAGACCAGATCATGAGCACCAAAACCAAGGCGAAAAAGAAAGCCCCGGCAGCGCGCGCCAAAGCGGCCCCGAAAAAGGCGGCGCCGAAGAAAGCGGCTGCGAAGAAGGCTGCCCCGAAGAAAGCAATTGCGAAGAAGGCGGCACCGAAGAAAACCGCACCGCCGAAAGCCGCAAAAGCGGCTAAAACTGTTCCGGCGAAAGCCAGGCGCAAGGCCGCGCCGCGGCCGAAAAAGCTCAAAAACATGTCCGACGTCAGGCGCTTCTTCCACCGCAATGAAACGCCGATCTATTTTATCAGCGCGACCAACTTCAATCTGCTCGGAATTGATGAATGGTGCCGGAATTTCAAGTATATCAATTACCTGGACTGCTACGACGGACGCCATCCGAACACCTTCGTTCCCTCCGAACGCGCCCATCCGGAGTTTGAATCGATCGAAGATATCAACGCCTATCTGTTGGAGCACAAAGAGGTCATCGACTTCATCAAGTCGCGCGGCAAGAAGCCCAAGGCGGCATTTCTGATGTTCGACGAACGCGTCGAGAAGATCTGCAAGGAGCTTGGCATCGACGTCTGGTTCCCGAAGGCGGCGCTGCGTGAAAGCATCGACCACAAGATCGAAACCGTCCGCATCGGCAACAAGGCCGGGGTGCCCAGCGTGCCCAATGTATTGTCCGAAATCGAAAGCTGGGAACACCTGAAAATGGTCGCCAAGCCGATCGGCACGGACATGGTTTTGCAGTCGGCATTTGGCGATTCCGGTCACACCACCTTCTTCATCAAAACCGAACGCGACTTCCGCCGCCATGAGCACGACATCGTCGGCCAAGGTGAAATCAAGGTGATGAAACGGATCGATTGCCGGGGCTCGGCGATCGAAGCCTGCGCCACCAAGAAAGGCACCATCGTCGGTCCGCTGATGACGGAACTGGTCGGCTTCCCGCAACTGACGCCCTACCGGGGCGGCTGGTGCGGCAACGAAATTTTCGCCGACGCGTTTGAAAAGAAGATCCGCGACAAGGCCCGCAAATACACCTTCCAGTTCGGCAACCAGTTGGCCAAGGAAGGGTATCGGGGATACTTCGAATTGGATTTCCTGATCGATCAGAAAACCGGTGACATCTATCTGGGCGAATGCAATCCCCGCGTCACCGGCGCCAGTTCGATGACCAACCATGCCGCCTTCGCGCACGCCGACGCGCCGCTGTTTTTGTTCCATCTGTTGGAGTTCTCCGGTGTCCCCTTCGATCTGGACGTCGAAGAACTGAACAAACGCTGGGCGGATTCGGCCAACATCGACGGCTGGTGCCAGATGGTCATCAAGCACACCGAAGACAACGTCGATATCCTGACGCAAGCACCTGAATCGGGAATCTGGAAATTGAATTCGGATGGCAGCGTTGAATTCGACCGTTTCGATTATCACCGGCGCGCCGTCGACAGCGAAAACGAGGCCTTTTTCCTGCGTATTTCCAAACCCGGCGACTACCGTTATGAAGGTGCCGATCTGGGCATTCTGATCACCCGCGGCCGCGCCATGGACAAACGTTTCCGCCTGACCAAGCGTTCGAAGGCCTGGATCGACGGAATCAAATCGCAGTTCAAGGCGAAAAAACTGCCGAAGGCGGAAACCTTTACGGCCAGCGATCCAGCTTTCAAGATACTATAGGAAATCAGCGCCCCTCGCGTTCACCAAGCCCATGGAATTGACCTTCACTACCGTTTCGGAGCCCCAGCCGGACGCCGGTTGGCGGCGCCAATTCGACCGTCTTTGGCCGGCTTACGAAGAATGGTTCCTGTCCGACGGCATGGCGGCGCGGCAAACCTATTTGGCCGGGCTGAGGGCCTTGAAGGCGCATATGCCGGAACTGGTGCCGTCCTATGAAGTGCTCTGTGAACTGGCCGGCGGCGGCGACCTGGAGGCCCGGTTCCTAAGTTTCTACTGCCCGCCGCCCTATCTTTCCGGTTGCTCGCAGGCCGTGTGGTTGGGCCGCCAACCCATATTGGTCCGGAATTACGATTATTCTCCGGCGCTTTGTGACGGCATCATCATGGAAACCCAGTGGAACGGCCGCCGGGTCATCGGCATGAGCGATTGCCTGTGGGGATTGGTTGACGGCATGAACGACGCCGGCTTGGCCGTCTCGCTGACCTTCGGTGGCCGGCGCGTCGTCGGCGACGGCTTCGGCGTGCCCTTGATCCTTCGCTATGTGCTGGAAGTCTGTGAAACCGCCAAAGAAGCCGCCGCCGCCCTCAGCCGAATTCCCTGCCACATGGCCTACAACGTCACCGTGGTCGACAAGACGGGAACATATTTCACCGTCATGATGTCACCGGACCGGGACGCCGTCGTCACCGATTCCCGGGTCGCCACCAATCACCAGGAACGGGTCGAATGGCATCGCCACGCCCGCGCCACGGCAACCGTCGAACGCGAACGGTTTCTTCTGCAACGCCTGACCTTGCACGACGAGCCGGTGAAAAAATTCATCGCCGCTTTTTTGCAGCCGCCGCTGTATTCCATGGCATTCGAGAACGGTTTTGGGACCATATATACGGCCATCTACGACCCTGCCGGGGGCGTTGCCGAATACCGATGGCCCGATGACGTCTGGCGATTGAAATTGGGATCGGTCAAGGACGGCAAGCGGCGGGTCAAATATCCCGCCGCCGCCCCGTTGGCGTGAGCGGCCGCAAAACCGAGTGACGCGGTCAATGTGGTCGGTTAAAAATTACCTTGAGGTGGCCGATGAACGGAAAATATAACCGCCAACAGGTGGTCGCCAGATTGCGCGCCGAGCGCGATGCGGGGCGCGCCATCTATGACGCGCTGTGCGGCACCGGCATCACCGCAAAGATGGCCGCGCTTGGCGGCGCCGATCTGGTGACCACCTTCAATCTGGCGCATTTCCGCATGCAGGGCCTGAGTTCCATGGCCGGATACCTGCCCATTGGCGACGCCAATGCCATCACCCTGGAATTGGGCGAACGTTCCATCGTCCAGGCGGTCGGCGACACCCCGGTTGTGGCCGGCGTCTTGGGCGCCGATCCGACCCGAGACATGCGCCTGTTTGTCCGTAAGCTGGCGGATGTCGGCTTCGACGGCATCATGAATTGCCCGACCGTCGCCCTGATCGACGGCAAGTTCCGGAGCGATCTTGAGGAAACCGGCCTGGGCTACGACCGTGAGGTCGAGGTGCTTGGGTATGCGTCCGGCCTCGGCCTGTTCACCAAGGCGTTCTGCACGTCGCCCGGCGAAGCCCTGGCCATGGCGGAAGCCGGGGTCGACAACATCATCGTGCATTTCGGCAATTCGTCCGGCGGCACCATCGGGTCGGCGACCGTGATGGACGAAGATCAAGTGGTTCAGCGGACCGCTGCCGTCTGCGATGCCCTGGCCGCCAAGCACGGCGATCTGATCGTCACCTGTCACGGCGGCGCCATCGAAACGCCGGAAGACTTCGCCGAATTTCTGGCCAAGGAACCGCGCCTCGATGGCTACGTGGGCGGCTCATCGGCGGAACGTTTCCCCATCGAGGATGCGGTGCCCAAGGCGACCCGCGCCTTCAAGACCGTCGCGCTGCCGAAATCCAAGTGAGCCCGTCAGCCCCAAAAATCGCCGTCCTTGTCACCCTCGACAGTAAGGATGATGCCGCCCAGCACATGTGTCAGGTGCTGCGCAACGCCGGCACGGAGCCCTGGCTGATGGATTTGTCGCTGCGGCCCCATGACAAGGCCGGTGCGCAAATTGGCGCCGATGAACTGGCCCGGGCATCGGGGGTCAGTTGGGATGACTTGGCTCAAATGGAGCGCTCGGAAGCGGCGGAAACGATGATCCGGGGCGCCACTCAAGCGCTTAAGGATGCGGTCGACGCCGGCCGCCTGTCAGGGGTCATCGGTGTCGGCGGGGCCAATGGCTCAACCGTATTCTGCGCCATGATGCGGGCCCTGCCAGCGCTGTTTCCAAAGGTCATGGTGACGCCGGTGGCCGCCACCGCCGCCGTTCAGTGGTATGTGGCGGAAAGCGATATCGCCATGTATCCGACGATCGGCGATATCGTCCTCAATAGGATCACCAAGGCCGTCATGGAGAACGCCGCCCATGCGGTGGCCGGCATGGCGCGCGCCTGGCAGGGACGCCGGGGGCGGACGCAAGACAACCCGCCGCTGATCGGCGTGTCGTCCTTCGGCAACCTGCAGAAAAGTGTTGATCGCATTACAGAGGGCTTGGAATCGCGCGGCTTCGAAGTCATGCACTTTCACGCCTCGGGCCCCGGCGGCAAGGCGCTGGAGAACCTGGCCGGGCAAGGCGAGTTGGCCGGTGTCATCGACCTGACCACGTCGGAACTGACGGACCTGCTGACCGGTGGTGTCTACAGCGCCGGCGACGGCCGGCTCAGATCTGCCGGTGCCGCGGGCATCGCCCAGGTGGTGGTGCCCGGCGCCCTCGATCACACCAATTGGTGGGTCGGCGAATGCCCGGAACGCTACAAGGGGCGGGAGTTTTATCAGTACAACGTGGAAATTCTTCTGATGCGCACCAACGCCGAAGAGATGGCCGCATTGGGCGCGATGATGGCCGAACGCCTGAACGACGCCAAGGGGCCGGTCACCGTGATGATCCCGACCCAGGGGTTCAGCCAGCATGTGATCCGCGAGACCCAGGATATTGACGGCCATACGGTCGGGTCCTGGCACCAACCGGAAACCGATCAGGCCTTCACCCAATCCATACGCCGTCATCTGACCCACGGGCGGATCGAGGAACTTGACCTTCACATCAACGATCACGAATTCGCGGATGCCTGCGTTAGCGAACTGATGACATCGCTCGGCCCATGACCATCACCCGCAGGGATTTCGAGACCGATGTCCTGATCATCGGCGGCGGCGCGGCGGCGACCATGGCGGCCTTTGAATGCGCCCAGGCCGGGGTTCGCGTCATCCAGGCCACCAAGGGCCGCGCCACGTCGGGGACGACGACAGTGGCCCGCGGCGGGTTCGCCGCCGCCATGGGCGCCGACGACAGCCCGGCGCAGCACCTGGCCGAGGTGTTGGAACACGGCGGTGAGTTGATCAATCCCGACCTGGCGGCGGTCTGGACCGCCGACATTGTCGATGTGGTCAATGACATGCGCGCCTGGGGTGCCGACTTCGTCACCGATGAAAACGGCGATCTGGATCTGAAAATGTTTCCGGGCCACAACCACGCCCGCGCCGTCCATCACTACGACACGACGGGCAACATGGTGACCAAGGCGCTGTCGAAAAAACTGCGCGCCGACGACCGGATCGACAAACATTCCCTGACCTCGGTGGTTGATCTGATCAAGGACGGCGATCAGGTCATCGGTGCCTGGGGCGTTGACTACGGAACGGGAACGCTGGTCTCCTACGGCGCCCAGCAGGTCATTCTGTGCACCGGCGGCGGCAGCGGTCTGTTTTACGTCAACGACAACCCCTCGCAGGTCACCGGCGACGGCTATGTGCTGGGGTTTCGGGCCGGCGCGCCGCTGCTGGGGATTGAGATGATCGATTTTCAGGCCATGTGCTGCTCGCCGGAGGAATTGTTCGGCTTCGCCCCCCATCCGACCGGCTTCATCAACGCCGGCGCGGTGTTCCGCAACCAGGACGGCGAGGAATTCCTGAAGCGTTATTATCCCGATACGGCCGAACAAAGCAGCCGCGCCGAGGTCATTCTGGCCATGGCCCGGGAAATTCACGCCGGGCGGGCCGGATTGACGGGCGGCATCTACATGGACGCCACGGCGGTGCCGAAAGAGACCATTCTCAAACAAATTCCCCATGTCTATAAGACCTGTCTGCATCGCGGCATCGATATCTCCAAAACGCCCCTCGAAGTGGCGCCCGGCAGCCATACCTGGCTCGGTGGCCTGGAAATCGACATCGACGGGAAGACGCCGGTGGCCGGACTTTGGGCGGCCGGTGAGACCGCCGGCGGCATCCATGGCGGCAACCGCATTGGCGGATCGGCATTGTCGGCATCGCTGGTTTTTGGCCGCCGGGCGGGCCGCGCCGCCGCCGCTGCCATCACCGCCGCCACGCCGCCCGTCGACATCCCCGATGATGCGTCGCAAGTGCTGGAGGCATTAATCAATCGCGATACCGGACCGTTGCACGCGGACGTTCGATTGCGCTGCCGTATGCTGGCCCATGAAAACCTGGGCTCCCTTCGCGAGGCCGGTGCTTGCAGCGAAGCGATCGCCGAATACGAACGCATGGAACGCGACGAAATTCCGCGCCTGCGGCTGTCGCCGGAAGCACGCCATTCAGACAAAATCCGCGGCCAGGACCTTGAAAACGCCCTGTCGGTGAAGAACCTGGCGCTTTTGGGTAAACTGCTGGCAACCGCCGCCCTAAAGCGCCAGGAAAGCCGGGGCGCGCATTTTCGGCTCGATTTTCCGCAACCCGATAACGTCAACTGGCGGGCGGTGACGCGGCTGCAGCGCGAAGTGAATGGCGGCACCGCCTTCCATGCCGATACGTTAACCTCTTGATCCGGCGACTGCGGGCATGGATATTCCTGACACCGACAAACCTCTACCTTCATTCCGGGCGCTGGCATGATCGCCTGCGGATGATGAATTTCGGGGCGCCGGGAACAATGCACGGAAGCTGGGGGCGGCCATGAACGATAAACTCATCCCGACGACGATTGTCGGCAGTTATCCGCAACCGGCGTGGTTGATCGACCGGGCGATGCTGACATCCAACAGCCCGCCCCGGGTGCGCATGCGCGATATCTGGCGGGTGCCGGCCGGGGACCTGGAGGAAGCTCAGGACGACGCCACCCTGAGCGCCATCCACGACCAGGAACGCGCCGGCATCGATATCCTCAGCGACGGCGAAATCCGCCGCGAAAGCTACTTCAACCGCTTCGCCAATGCCCTCGACGGCATTGATCTCGATAACCCCGCGACGGTCCGCAACCGCACCGGCAAGCAGACACTGGTGCCCCGCGTCGTCGGTCCGATTCGGCGCGCCCGGCCGGTGCAGGTGCGTGATGTCGCTTATCTGAGGGCGCACACGGAACGCGACATCAAGATCACCATTCCGGGCGCCTTCACCATGGCGAAGCTGGCCGTCGACGAACACTATGGCGACCAAGAGGCCCTGATCGCGGCTTATGCGCAAGCCGTCAACGAAGAGATTCGCGATCTCAAGAAGGCCGGCGCCGACGTCGTGCAGATCGACGAGCCCTACATGCAGGCCAATCCGGAAGAAGCCGATCGTTATGGCGTCGCCGCCATTGACCGGGCCCTGGACGGGATCGAGGGCACGACGGTGGTGCATGTATGTTTCGGCTACGCCTATGTGGTCAAGGACAAGCCGTCGGGATATTCGTTCTTGCCGCAATTGGAGCGCTGCCGCGCCGCGGCGATTTCCGTGGAGGCCGCGCAGCCCGGTCTTGATCCGGTGATCCTGGAACAATTGCCAAGCAAGACAATCCTCTTCGGCGTCATTGATCTGGGCACCGAAGAGGTGGAAACACCGGAACTTGTCGCCGAACGTCTGCGCGGTGCCTTGCGCCACGTTTCGCCGGAGCGGCTTATGGCGGCGCCGGATTGTGGTATGAAGTACCTGCCCCGCGACGTGGCTTTCCGCAAACTCGAGGCCATGGCCGACGGCGCCGCGATGGTCAGACATGAGCTTGCCGGCTAGCGGCCCGGCCTGTTCGCGACAACTAACCGGAGCTTGAGGACCCATCATGCCGACAGCACTTGTCCAAGGCCGGATTGCCGTCCAGTTCGCACACCTGCTGCGCGGCGAACTTGACGGCACCTGGAAGATTGACGTTTGGGATCCGGCCAAAAATGAGACGGCTGAATTTGCCCCCATGGCTTATCAGGCGGACGCCATCATCGGCGGCCGTATTCCGACCAAAACCTGGCCCGAAATACCGAACCTGAAACTCTTTCAGATTCCATGGACCGGATATGATTTCTGTTCGCCCGAAACCATGCCGCTGGGCGTTCCGGTCTGTAACTGTTTTGAGCATGAAAGTACGATCGCCGAATATATTTTGGCGGCAATGCTTGAATCGAAGATCGGCTTGCGCGCCATCGATGACCGGTTCCGCAATGAAGGCTGGGGCGGGCGGGCGCCCGGAACGTCGCTTTATCACAACGAAATCAGAGGCCGCACCGTCGGCATCGTCGGCTACGGACATATCGGCCGTGAAGTTGCCCGGCGCGCCGCCGCCTTTGATATGCGGGTCATTGGGACGCGCCGCTCCAACCAACCCACGCCGGCACCGCTTGCCTGGCTGGGCACACCGGAGCGCCTGCATGACCTGCTTGGCGAAAGCGATTTCGTTGTCGTCGCCTGCGACCTCAACGATGAGACGGAGGGCATGATCGGCACGGCTGAGCTGAACCTGATGAAACCGGACAGTGTCATCATCAATGTGTCGCGTGGCCGGGTCATTGCCGAAGAGCCCTTGTACAAGGCCCTGAAGAACGGCGACATCGGCGGCGCGGCCTTGGACGTCTGGTACAATTATATTGGTCCGGACCAGGAAGACGTCTGGCCATCGAACCTGCCGTTCCAGGATCTGGAGAATGTTATTCTCAGTGCGCATGAAAGCGCCTCAACGGCCGAGCAGGTCGAACGGCGCTGGCAATTCGTCGCCGCCAATCTGAGGCGTGCGGTCAACGGTGAGGCGCTCGCCAATATCGTATTTGAAGGTCAACAGATTGCCGGCACCTGATAACTCACGCCATCTATGGGGAGAACCATCATGAAAGCACGGATCGTCAGAGCCAACGAAGGCACGACCAAAACCGCACCCGCCGACAGATTCGTCGGCCAGGTCTTGCAAGATCAGGTGTTCGTGCCGGAAGACCCGTCACGGATGCGGGTCACCCGCGTCACCTTCATGCCGGGCGGGCGGACCAACTGGCACGCCCACGCCGTCGGCCAAGTCCTCCATGTGCTGTCAGGCGCCGGGCGGTTTCAGCTTGATGGCGACAACGTCCAGGAAATCCTGCCCGGCGATACGGTCGTCATTCCCCCCAATACGCGCCATTGGCATGGCGCCGCGCCGGACCAGATGATGTGCCATCTGGCCTTATCGGAGAGCGATGATACGGGCGCCGCCACCGATTGGCTAGAGGCCGTCGACGATAAGGATTTCACCGCGCCCGTGGCTTAGGGATTTGAAGGCATAGACCTTCTCCGGGTTTCCCGCCAACGCGGCGGCATCGGCCGGGCCGTAATCCCGATTGCCGGCAAGATAGGCTCATCACGTTGATGGATTGATTTGAATCAATTCTGACAAGGTGGCTTTCGTCTATTCTCGACCATGAATTTTTTGTGGACTCTGATGACGGTCGATGGGCTGCGATCATGCCTAGCCCTTCGCTGATATCCTCACGGGTACCAATCACTCGGTTATCGAGGATTTCGGATGCCCTTGTTCAACGCATGGTCAGGTACCCATTCGCGGGGTTTTCGGCAATTTTTCTGACCGGCATGATTTTTTGGGGCGGCTTCAATTGGAGCATGGAACTGACCAACACAGAAACCTTCTGCACGTCGTGTCACGCCATGCGGACGTTCTTGTTGAAGGAATACAAGCAGTCCGTCCACTACGCCAACCGTACCGGCGTGCGCGCCTCGTGTCCCGATTGCCACGTCCCGCGGGAATGGGTTCACAAGGTGGTCCGCAAGGTCCGCGCCAGCAACGAATTGTTCCATTGGATGAAGGGCTCCATCAACACCCGCGAGAAGTTCGAGGCCAAGCGGCCGGAGCTGGCGCGCCATGTTTGGGCCAGCATGAAAGAGACCAATTCGCGCGAGTGCCGCAATTGTCACGGCATCGATTTCATGACCGAGGAGACGCAGACGCCGAAGGCCAGCTTGATGCATTCGCTGGCCCGGGATTGGGGCAAAACGTGCATCGACTGCCACAAGGGTATCGCCCATTCGCTGCCCCGGGATTTCGACAAGAACATCCTCATGGACGAGCTCCATGAACGCATGGAAAAGGAAAAAATTGATTGCCGGCAATGCCACACGGACATGGCCGGCGCGACCAAGAGCAACGACTGGTAGCGGGGTCAGGCCTCGGGAGATTCTTCGAAGGTTGATTTGGAGGAAGAGATGACGAACAGAAAACGGATGATCTACGGATTGGCGGTCTTGCTGGCCTTGGGGTTCGGCATGCCAAGTCACGCCAAGACGCAAAGCCCGGCGGTGATGAAAAAGGCCAAGGAACTGAAGAACGGCAAGAAACAGTTCATGGAGAATTGCGCCGTCTGTCACCAAGCCGATGCCATCGGAAAACCGGGTGTCGCGCCGTCGTTGAGCAATCCCGAGTTGCTTAGCATCTCGTCGGATAAGTTTTTCATGAGCACCATCCGCGACGGCCGCGAGGACACGGGCATGCCGCCCTTCGCGCATCTCGGACGCCGCAACGTTCGCGATATCGTCACCTACCTGCGAACCCATTCCAAGGGCCCCAACCGGGCCAAGGAAGTGGATGCCCAACCGGACGCCCATGGCGACCCGCGCCTCGGCAAGCAATGGTACAACTACATCTGTTCAACCTGTCACGGCACCGACGGCAACGGCTACGAATCGGAAGGTGCGGGCACGGCCATTGGCTTGCCGGGTTTCCTGACCAAGGTTTCCGATGGCTTCCTTCGCGAGACCATCAAATACGGCCGCTCCAATACCCGCATGCTCGCCTTCCAAGGGCCGGCCGGTCTGGCCAATCTGTCGGATCAGGAAATCGAAGACATCATCGTCTATCTGCGCACCCAGATGAAAAAGTAAGAGTGGAGAAAAACCCATGAAACGTATCAAAAATAAGTTTTCCCGCCGGGACTTCATGAAAACCGGCGCTTTCGTCTCCGCCGCCGGCGCGGGCCTGATGGTTGGCGACAACCCCGAATTGGTCGGTTCCGCGCAAGCTCAGGAGTCGGAAGATAACCGGACCACCGCCTTGGCCCAGTGTCCCTATTGCGGCGTTGGCTGCGGCACCATCATTCAAGCCGAGAACGGCAAAATCGTTTCCATGCGGCCCGATAAGGACCACCCGACCAATTACGGCCTGCAATGCATCAAGGGCCTGACCGCGGCGGAGCCCATGTACGTGGACCGCATGGAGGGCGATTCCTACGTCCGCAAGGATGTCTGGGCGGAATGGAAAAAGCCCAAGCACGGCGATCTGGAATATATCTCGAAGACCAAGGGCTCCTTTGACGAAGAACATTTCGTTCGTGTCCCCTATCACGACGCCTCGGAAATGGTCGACCACAAGATCGCCCACCTGGCCAAAAAGTATGGCGGCAACTCCATCGGTCTTTACGGCTCCGGCCAGCTGACCATGGAAGGCCAGTACCTGGAGAATCTATTCATGAAAGGCGTTCTGGGCTCGAACACCATCGAGGCCAACGCGCGCATGTGCATGACCTCGGCGGTGACCGGTTATTTCGCGACGCTTGGCTCGGACACGCCGCCGCTGGCCTACGAGGATATCGAGCTTTGCGACATGATCATGCATTTCGGTCACAATGCGCGGGAATCGCATCCGATCATCTTTTGGCGCGCCGCCGACCACAAAAAGAAAAAGGATATCCCGACCGTCGTCTGCGATCCCCGGCGCACCGGCACGGTCATGGGCTACGAGGACATCAACCCCAAGAACAACATCCACGTGCCAATCCTGAACGGTGACATCAGTTTTCTGAACGCCATCGCCCATGTGATTTTGACCGAACACAAGGACATTATCGATTGGGACTTCCTGAAGGCGCACACCGCCGGGTGGCAGGAATACACGGAAGGTGTTCTGAAGGACTACAGCCCCGAGCAGGTACAGGACCGCATGGGCGGGCCCAATCACGACGTCTCCCCGGCTTTGATCCGCCGCGTCGCTTCCATGTTCGCCGACGCCACCCGCAAACGGTTGGCCCGCGCCAAGGGCAAACAGAAGGGCGGCTATGGCGGCGTCATCATCATGTGGGGGATCGGCTACAACCAGCACGTCCACGGCCAGTACAACGTCATTTCCATCATCAACCTGCTGACCCTGACGGGCAACCTGGCAAAACCCGGTTGCGGCCCGTTCTCCATGACCGGACAACCCAACGCCATGGGCGAGCGGTTCACCGGCGGGCTGACCGGACGGCTGCCGTTCAACCTGCCCCTGTCGGACGATATCCATCGGGCCCGCATGGCGAAGTTCTGGGGGGTTCCGGAAAAGAACCTAGAGACGGCGATGAATTCAAAGAACCCGGGCTATGCGGTGGGCATGATGGAGCGTGCCCTGAAGGGCAACGTGAAGGCCTTCTTCTTCGTCTACGCCACCCACATCGATCTGCCCGACCTATACAATCTGGTCCGGCCGGCGATTTCCAAGACCTTCAATGTGGTCCAGGAGATTTACCGGCACGCGCCTAACAATCTCTATGCCGATGTTATCTTTCCGGCCGCCACCTGGGGCGAAGTGGAAGGTGTCTACATATCATCGGAACGGCGCATCAACATCTGCCAGAAAGCCGCCGAACCGCCGAAGGGCTGCCGTCCCGATATGGACATGGTCATCGACAAGGCCAAGGGCATCGGCAAATTATTGGGCCTCGACATGTCGAAATCCCTGCCCTACGAGCGCAAGAAAGACGGTTTTTACGACGCCGAGGAAGTGTTCCGCGATGTCGTCGAGGCGTCGGCCGGCACCGATACGGACCTCACAGGCATTCTGGAAGTCGAGAAGCTCGACGAGACCTCACCCTACGAGCAACTGATCGAACTGCGCGGCATCCAATGGCCGGCACCGACCTATGAAAGTGCGCAGAACGGCGGCACCAAACGGCGTTATATGCTCCAGGAAGGCGATTGGCCGAACAAGCCCTACGGCTACTTTCGGACCAAAGACGGCAAGGTTCACATGAAGCTCTGCAAACAGGACTATTCGAAGCGCGCCGAACTGACCAAGGAACTGATGCGGTTCGGGGTTGAGAAGGATTTCCATACGATCGATCATATGGATCTGATCTTCGCGGCGCGTGACAACGGCCTGACGCCGGACATCCCCGATGAGGATCATCGCGGCAAGGCCTGGAAGGACGTGCCCAAGGATAAATATCCCTACTGGTTCGGGCTCGGCGTCGTCTACGAACATTTCCATACGGCCAAGTCGAACCGCAGCCCGACGACACGCCGGCTTGTGCCGGAGATGTACGTCGAGATGCACGAAGACGACGCCAAGGACCTGGGTATCAAGGATGGCGACAAGGTCCGCGTCGTGACCCGGCGCGGCTCCCTGGAGGCGCGCGCCCAGGTCGGCACCAATTCGCTGGTCAAGCCGGCCCGCAACAATGTCCCGCGTGGCTACATGTTCGGGCCCTGGAACCTGTCGGTGGCGGATAGTGCCGATCCGAAGAAGAACAAATGGCTGGCCAACGGCGTCACCAGCCGCGTTTGGGATCCGATCTCCGGGCAGGTCGACTTTAAGAAAAGTGCCTGCCGTATCGAGAAGATCTGACGCTTGAACCGCGGGCGGGTGGGATCATCCCGCCCGCTGCTCAAGGGGTAATATGGTCAGTTGGAACGCCGAAATTTCCTCTCCGTTTTGATCGCCGGGGCCGTTGCCGCCGCCTCGCCGGTCACGTCGCCGGAAGCGCGCACCCGGCCGTCGCGCCGCTATCTGCGGCCGCCAGGCGGGCTGCCGGAACAGGATTTTCTCAGCCGCTGCATCAACTGCGGCCAATGCGGTGAGATTTGCCCGAACCGGACGATCAAGTATTTCGGTCCGGAGAACGGTTGGGACTCGCTCGATACGCCCTATATCATCCCCCGTGAAAAGGCCTGCATTCTCTGTATGAAATGCGGCGATATCTGCCCGACCGGCGCCATTCAACCCGTGAAACGAGAGGCGAGGGCAATCCTGGACGGAGTCAAGATGGGCCAGGCCCGGGTCAACGAAAGCCTCTGTCTTTCCTTTCAGGGCAAATCCTGCGGCGTCTGTTACCGAGCCTGTCCGTTGCCCGACATCGCCATCACCGTCGGCTTCATGGAACAGCCTCATATCACGGATAAATGCGTCGGCTGCGGGCTTTGTGAGCGCTCCTGCATCCAAATGCCGCAAGCCATCCGCATCATTCCGAACGACGGTTAATTTGGGGGAATTGACGTCATGCACATGCCTTCCCATCGCCCCTTCGTCCTCCGGCGCCATTTAAACAAGGCGCGATGGTTCACCTTGAGCCTGGTTTTTGCCCTGCTCGTGGCGCTGCCCTTCGTTCATCTCTATCAGACCTATGCGGCGGCTCATGCCTACGACTTGCTGTCGCCATCCGAGCGCCAAATCTACGATGTCATGGAAGCGCTTACCGGGCCCTTTACGGACGATCCCGCGGCGGATTTGGATGCCATCAAAGGCAATACCTGGTCGGCGACTTTCTGGAGTTTGAAGGTGTCCGACCCCCTGGCGCCGCTGGGCCAGATGGCGGCGGGCTTGTCGGTACCCAGTCTGTCTTTCAATTGGCCGTTCGTCATCACGGCGCTGATCCCGGTCATCCTGACCATCGTGTTTGGGCGGTTCTTCTGCGGCTGGATTTGTCCGGCAACCTTGATTTATGAGTTGAACAGCAATCTTGCCGCTTGGCTGCGTTGGGCCGGCATCAACGTTGGCAACCGTCATCTGGACCGCCGTATCAAGTACGCCGTTCTCGGTGCCGGGCTGATCGGCTCCATGGTGACCGGCTCGGTTCTTGTCGCCGGGATTTACCCGCCGGCCATTATCGGCCGCGAAATCTACTACGCCGTGGCGCTCGGCGGGTTCGGTGCCGGCGCCGTGTTCTTCCTGGCGACCTTGTTGTTCGACCTGCTGGTCGCGCGGCGCGGGTTTTGCCGCACCATCTGCCCCGGCGGCGCGCTCTATGCCCTGCTCGGCCGTTATCGCCTGCTTCGCATTCAACGGACTGTTGAAGACTGTAACGACTGCGCCAAGTGCAATGCCGTTTGCGAGTTTGGCCTCGATCCCCTGCGTGACGGGTTCGGTCAGGAGTGCAACAACTGCACGGCCTGCATGGCCATTTGCCCCACCGATGCCCTGACCTTCAATCTCCGCCTTGCCGACCTGGCGGCACAGGGCCCCGGGCATCTGGGTAAACGCTACCGTCGCCAGCACGAACCGATAATCGATGAGGCGGCATGATGGAACGTCGGGATTTCCTGCAAAAGCCGATCCTGGCTGGCGCCGTCATTGCCGCCGCGACCTTGCCCTACGGGTTTTCCCGCCTGCTGGCGCCACGGGGCGAAACAGGAGCGGCGGCGCGACGCCGCAATGTTCTGCGCCCGCCGGGCGCCCTCAAGGATGCCAACGCCTTCACCGCCGCCTGTATTGGTTGTGGGGTTTGTGGCGAGGTTTGCCCGCCGCGCTGCATCCAATTCCATGCCCGCGATGGCGGCGGTGCCGTCAATACCCCTGTTATTGTTGCGGCTGAGAAAGCCTGCACATTGTGCGGCAAATGTATGGAAGCTTGCCCCACGGAAGCCCTGACCCCGACGCCGCGCGACCGGATCGATATGGGTGTCGCCGAAATCGAACGCACGGCCTGTTATCCGTGGGTGGACCGGGGCATTTGCGGCGCCTGCGTCAGCATCTGTCCCTTGGGCGCCAAGGCGATCAGCTTCAAATTGTGGAACCAGTACCGGCCGATCATTCGCTCGGGCTGCATCGGCTGCGGGCTTTGTGTTGAGGTTTGTCCACACCCGTCAAAACCCATTTGGATTGCCAAGCGCCAACTGGGCGCGAAAGGATATCGCCATGGATAGAAAATGCCTGCGTGTGTTTTTTTGCACCTCGGCACTTGTCCTTTTGCTGACGGAAATTGCCGGTGCCCACCATATTCTGGGCCGCCCGGCGTCGAGCCTGAACGAGGATTCAAACACGCCGCCCAGCATCCAGGAAGAAATCCGGATCGGTGAGTATCTGGTCAACTACATGGTTTATCCGGCGTTTCCGAAACCCGGTGAGCCAGGACAGATCAACGTGACGGCGGAACGCGTCGCTGAGGGAACGTCCTTCGACGGCAAGATCACGTTCAAAATTCTCGACAATACCTGGTATTCGAACCTCGGTTTCGACGCCGCTGACCCGACCACACTCGGCGTTCAGGTTCCCGACGATCATGTCTTCCGCCAACGGGTCGTTTTCCCGGCGGATGGCGATTATCTCATCTCAGCCCGATTCCGGGACAAGGGCGAACACTATGTCATTGATTTTCCCATTCGCATTGGCGAACCCTCGCCCTTCGGCCCCATCGGCGCTGCCATTGGCGGCCTGATGCTTGTCCTCGTCTCGGTCAGCCTCATCCAGCGCCGGCGGTTGATCACCGGCAAAGTCCGCAATGCACGGAATAAAGGTGCGGCGCCCGGGACCGGCACCGGCACGGCATGAGCATGAGGATGGCATGAAACGCCGGGAATTCTTCAAGCTCGGCGCACAAAAAGCGGCCGAGATCACGGCGGAAGTGGTCAAGGCAAAAGCCGGTCTGCGGGCTGCCGACTGGCTGCGGCCGCCCTTCGCCCTGCCGGAGGATGAATTCCTTTCCGGTTGTACGCGCTGTGATGGCTGTATCAGCGCCTGTCCCCATGATGTGCTGTTCAAGCTTCCGGCCCGCTTGGGCGATCGGGTGGCCGATACGCCGGCTCTCGACCTGGGTAACCGGGGCTGCCACATGTGCGAAGACTGGCCCTGTGTCGTGGCCTGCGAGCCCAACGCCTTGGCACGGCCCGAACCGGAAGAAGGTGACGATCCGGTTTTGCCGAAGCTGGCACATCTGGCCATTAATGAAGGGACCTGCCTGCCCTACGCCGGCCCGGAATGCGGCGCCTGCGCCCATGCATGCCCGCTACCGGGAGCTTTGACGTGGCCGGACGGCTTGAGGCCATTCATTAATGTTGCGGCCTGCACGGGATGCGCACTTTGCCGCGAAGCTTGCATCGTCGATCCGAAGGCGATCGATATCCGTGCCCCGAGTTCCGGCGGCGCGATGTCAAACGCAGGAACTGTTTGATAACGCCGTTCGTGCCGCCGAATCATACGTCTCGATTATTCCGGCAGGCTTGACCGCGGCGGTCGCCTGGCAACACGCATCAGGCCGGCACAGGCGTTTCGAGGGCAGCATTTCCCCGAATTATCTCGTCTCAATCAATGAAATTTATAGCTTTGAGAATGGCGCGCCCGGGAAGACTCGAACTCCCAACCTCCTGATCCGTAGTCAGATGGGCTACCCCTAAAGCACCGTAAACAAGCGTTAGCATTCACGCCTATATATCCTATGTTTCTGCGGTATTCAAAGGTTTTTGTTGCCTAGGTGGGCTTCAGGCAGTATCAAGGCGTAAGCGAAATATGTTGCCTTATCGTTGCCTAGGCAACAGAGCCAGGAGCAAATGATATGCCTGATATCCCCAAGCGAAAACCGAACCTGAGCCGTCTCAGCGCCATTGACGGCAAGCAAACCGACTACCGGGACCGCGAGGGTGTGCCGGGTCTAGTGTTGCGGGTGTCGCC
>CAZQPC010000037.1:0-21633 GCA_964595005.1 uncultured Magnetovibrio sp. | reverse complement strand
TTGAGGACTTGATCAATGTGCTCCAGCTGCGCGCACCCTAGGGCGGCATTGAGGTTCGGCATCCGGTAATTAAACCCGACGGCGTCATGTTGATATTGCCAGGCATGAGGAACCTTCGCGGTTGTCGATAGGTGTTTGATCTTTGCCGCCAGGGTCTTGTCGTTGGTCACTACCACGCCGCCGCCACCCGTCGTGACGATCTTGTTGCCGTTAAAACTGAGCACACCGGCCGTACCAATTGAACCGCAATGGTGTTCCTTGTAGCGGCTGCCCAGGGCCTCCGCGGCATCTTCCAAAACGGGGACGCGATGGACCCGGCAGGCTCCAACAATCGGATCCATGTCAGCGGGGTGACCAAATATATGAACCGGCATACAGGCTGCCACCCTGCGGCCGCTGGCACGATGAAAAGTTCCGTTGTCGCGAAGCTCGCATGCGGTCTCCAGAAATTCTTCCAAAGCCGCCGCGTCTAACCCCAATGTTGTTGGGTCAATGTCGAGAAAAAATGGATCGGCGCCGCAGTAGGAAATGGCATTCGCCGTGCCAATAAAACTGAGCGCCGGGCAAATGACGACATCGCCCCGTTCGACGCCCATGGCGGCAAGGGCAACATGCAGCGCCGCCGTCCCATTGACCGTTGCGACAGCAAATTCGGTTCCGCACAGTCGTGCGATATCGGCTTCGAATTGATCGACGTAACCGCCGACCGATGAAACCCAACCGCTGTCCAGGCAATCCTTCACGTAATGCCATTCGTTGCCATGAATCCAGGGCTCATGCAGGGCCACGCCGCCGTCCTGGTCAAGTCGGCCGCGAATATAGTCGTCCAGAAGCCCCACCGCTTCGGATACGGCCGTTTCGCCGGCGTTCAATCTATTTTCCGGATTTGGGGAAATGGATCGGGTAATCTTTCTGTGCCTGTTCGTATTTGTCGTGGGTGCCGATATCAATCCAGTATTCGTGAACGGCGAAACTGCCGACCCGTTCGTCGGCATCTAACAGATCCTGAACAACATCCGTCATATCGATGGGCTTTCCGTCCGGCAACCGATCGAGGACACTTGGTTCGACGACATAGACGCCGGTGTTGATGAAATAGTTGAAGCTGGGTTTTTCGCGCAGTTTCAAAATCCGCGTGCCTTCGATATCGGCAATTCCATATGGCAGATCATAGGAATGGCGTTTCGTCGCCAAGGTCACCGCGTTGCCTTCCGCATGATGGTGCGAAAGCATGTCCTGGAGGGACACATTTGTCACCAGGTCACCATTGATAACCAGGAAAGGCGACTCTGGGCGATCCGGCAGTAAGGTGAGCGAGCCGGCTGTGCCTTGCGCCTCGCTCTCTATAACGAATTCAACTTTCTCCCGAAATCGCGGCACCGCGTTTATCGAGGCGATAATCATTTCGCTCAAATAATTCAACGTGACGTAAATCTTGTCGAACCGTTCATTCAACAGCTGATCGATGAGAATGAACAAGATGGGTTGTCCATCAACCTCCAACAGGGGCTTGGGTACCTGCTCGGTCGCCGGGCGCAAGCGCGTGCCCAATCCGCCGGCCATGATGACGGCAACTCTCTCGGAGTGATGCTCCTCGATATGCTGGTAGTCTTCGATGAACCGAATATCGACCAATGTGCCGTCCTTATCCGTTATCGGAAGCTGGGCGACACGCTCCTTTTTCAAGTTCGCAACAATTTCCGCCTCCGTCGCGTCCGACGATGCAACAATGGGCTTTTTCTTCATGATTGCCGAGACCGGTTCGTCGAAGCCGACATGGTTTAATATGGCATTGCGAACGTCATAGTCCGTGACGACGCCAAGCAAATGCCGTTCTACATCGACGACAAGAATAATTTTTCTAGCTGCGGCGGTTAGAGCCTTAATGGCGTCCATCAAAGACACGTCAGGCGCGACGCAGATATCGTCCAGGTGGAATTGATCGGTCATCAGATGTTATATGTGTCCGGTTTGTACCTGTTTAGGTTTTCCGGTCGTGAAAACCATTCCACGGTTTTGCGAATACCGCGGCGAAACCCATCCAAACCTCCGTGTTCGGGGGTCCAGCCCAGCAGCTCACGGGCTTTCGAATTGTCCGCCCAAAGACGATCGACTTCGCTGTCCTTGGGGCGGAGGCGACTCTCGGCGGTGTTGATCTCAACTTCAATATCCAACGTGTCAGCGATGATCTGGGCAGTCTCTCCAATAGAGACTTCAAAATTGCTTCCCACATTGATCGTTTCACCTGTCGCCGGTTCGCTTTCCATGGCAGCAACGAAGGCGCCGGCGATATCATCGACATAATTGAAATCCCGCGTTGGTTCCGTCGCGCCCAGCTGCACGTTGCCGCCTCCGGAAAGCATTTGAGTTATCAATGTGGGGATGACGGCGCGGGCTGATTGGCGCGGGCCATAGGTGTTGAAGGGCCTGACGACGACGACGGGCAATTCGAAGGACCGGTGAAATGACAACGCCAATTCATCGGCACCGATCTTTGTTGCCGCATAAGGGGATTGGCCGCGGCGCGGATGATTTTCCGTAATCGGAACGAACTGAGCACTGCCGTAAACTTCGCTGGTAGAAGTCTGGACAAACTTGGAAACATGTCGATCCCGTGCCGCCTGAAGCATGTTCAGTGTGCCGTTGATATTCGTATCAACATAGGTTGCGGGCGAATGGTAGGAGTAGGGAATGCCGATCAATGCCGCCAGGTGGCAGACGCGATCACAGTCCTGCATGGCCGTGCGGACGCCATGCGCATCACGAACGTCGCCGGCAAAAACGTCAAATTGCGACTTAATGTCGGGGGTCACGTGATCAAGCCATCCCCAGGAATTGAAGGAATTGTAGAATACGAAGGCGCGGACCTTATATCCCCTTTGAACCAGCAATTCGACCAAGTGAGAGCCGATAAAGCCGTCTGCACCGGTGACCAGGACCGTTTCGCCGCTCATGAAATCTCTCCGGCAATTTTTTCGGTCTCGGCGGTGCCGGAAAGATCGAGAAGTCGGACCATTCTCGCGAACCCGGCGTTTCGCACTGTCAATTCGGCAAAGGTACCGCTATCTGCTATCCGGCCGTTTTCCATCCAATACAGCCTGTCGCAATTGCGCACCGTGCTTAGCCGGTGGGCGATGATGATCAGTGTCTTGTCGCCGCTAAGGGCATTAATGGCTTCGGTGATGGCGGCTTCCGATTCCGCATCGAGAGCCGAAGTGGCTTCATCGAAAACCAATATATCGGGGTCATCGTACAAAGCCCGAGCGATGGCAACACGTTGCTTTTGGCCACCGGATAACCTCACGCCGCGTTCACCGACGACGGTATCAAGGCCATCAGGCAGGGTTTGGATCAAAGCGTCGAGATGGGCCATGCTGACAGCCTTCGAAACACGATCATTGTCGATTTCGGCATCGGGTACGGCAAAGGCAATGTTCGAGCGCAATGTATGATCAATCAAAAACGTTTCCTGAGGGACCAGTGAAATCCGATAGGGGAATGTTTTCACTTCGGCACCGTTGTTGCCGCCGCTCAATCCAATGCGCCCATCGGTCGGCGTCAACAAGCCAAGGATGATATTCGCCAAAGTCGTCTTGCCGGCGCCGGACGGGCCAACCAAGGCAATTGCCTCGCCCTTGGTAATTTGCAAATTGATATCGTCGAGCGCTTTCAGTTCCGTGCCGTCGTAGTTAAACCCGATGCGCTCCAACAAAAACCCGTCGGGGTCTTGTGATCGGGAGGCCTTAAGCGAATGAGAGCTGCCGCGAGCCGGCGCCAGATGCAAGTCATCCTGGACGTCTTTGACGGCGGCGAGGGAAAAATTAATCGTGTTCAGCAGGCTCACAATGCGGTTTGCCGAAGGCATCAATCTGAACGCAGCCGCGGCGAATAATCCGAGCGTCGGAAGTATGGAACTTGCAGCGCGCCCCTGCGACAGGATTGTTGCCGCGACGATCAGGAGGCTTCCGATTGTCAAGGTTTCCAAAAGCAATCTTGGTAACCCGTTCACCATGATCGTCTTCTCATTGACGGCGGCGGTTGCAAACGGAATTTCCTGGTAGGCTTGGATGACATTTTCTTCCCTGCCAAGCACCTTGATTTCCTTAATGGCGCCAAAGGCATGGTTCAAGGCGGCAAGATTGCGAAAATGCAGGGCATGGGCCACTTCGCCCCATTTTATCAAATACGGCTTACTCAAATGTAGAAATATCAACGTCGGGATCGCAAGGACGGCGGCAACGATTATCGCTTCTCTGGGTTTTGCCGTCACCAACACACCAATAATCGACAAGGCGATGATTGTTTCCGCAATAATGTTCAAAATGGGAATGACCATACCTTGGAAAATTTGATTTACCGATGTGGTGACATTGCGCAGAAATTCGCCGGTGTTTCGCGTTAGATATTGCGAAAATGGCATGCGAACATAATTCGCGACGAGCTTTGTCATGGTCATCGCGCCGCTGCGCCAGACCCAACGAGTCTGCAAAAACAAACTGACATAGATCAAGATGTTTTTGATGAGAAACAATAGGAAAAAACCGGCAAATACCATGATGATAAAATCACCATGGTCGGGACGCCCAAGCATCTCATGCACGGGAGCAAGCCACCGATTGGTCGCGACATTTCGAGGGTCACCGATGAGATCAAAAAGCGGCAGAATCAAACCGATTCCCAGGCCTTCGAGGACACCGATGATCAACATGATGGCCAACAACCCGAACGCCTGCAATTTCATCCTGGCATCGAACATCGACCAAAGCTCGGCGACGGCCCGCGTCAACGATTGCAGTTTCGATGGGTCTTTGCTGTCAGCGGCGAACATGGAATCGCTCAAACGATACTTTCACAGCATTGATCGGTGGTCACGAACAGCAACCCGGATTTGATCATATTTGCACCACGCCATCGTCGGTCGGAGCCGGGCGCGTAGAGTAGATAGCACCGGAAAAACCCAACCCCCTTAGGCGCGAGGCGATGGCCGTGTCGTGCAGATAGGCAGTTATGATGATGGCATCGTGCGTCAAAAGGTCATCTTTCAAAGCCGGCCGGACAGGCACCTTCCGCCGCGGGTCATAAAACGCATATCCCGCATTCATCGGGCTGTCATCGAATACGCACGTGAACTCTCCCGATCCGGCCAAGGAATTGAAATACACCTGTCCGTGCGGGGTTGCGCCGTATAGCGCCGTCTTTCCTTCAATCCGCGCGACCTCGTTCCTTGAGCGGGAGGTTTTTGATTTCAGATTCCGATCGAGCGTGACTACTTCCGGAAACTCCATCGAGAAATCGTCCGTTATCACCGGCTGGGAAGCCTTGAAAAGAACACCGAAGTCGTGCCCGTCCTTGATGTCGAGAACTTTCATCGCGTCCATTCCCGCCGTGCGCGCGAGGGCGATAAAATTTGATCTTGAGAAATACTGAACATGCTGAAGGTGAATGTCTGGAACGGCTGCATGTTCGATGATGTATCGGACATCCGGCACCTCCAAATACGCAAAACCGTCATCGCATAGGGTGGCCCGAATGTCGCGCATCATGGCAATCGGATCCGCCACGTGTTCGAGGACGTTCCGGCATACCACTAGGTCCGCGTCGCGACGTCCCTCCTCGTTTGGGAAAGTCCGGGGGATAATCTTGATATTCGGTTCCGGTAACATGTCACCGGTCAAATTTGCACACGGTTCGTAGACATCGACGTGCGCCGCAAATTTCGCCAACAGTCGCGCAAGATGACCGCTGCCGCCACCAATTTCGATGACGACCCGGTCGTCAATCGTTTCACGCGGCAGCCAATTCATCAGATCCTGGAACCGTTTATGCATGGATGGATGCACAGGGACGTTTGTCAGCGGAACATCACCATAAAGACGCGCCGCAAGATCGTCGTCAAATGCACCGTTGAACATGTGGCCGCAGCGGCGGCATCCACGAACGTCCAGGGCATGGAAGTCCTCGGCGGCAATCTCTTTATCGACCGGTACCAAGAAAAAGACCGGAGACACAGCGCTGAATATCTGCGCATGGTCAGTTCCCGCGCATACGGGGCAGTGTGAAATCAATTACTGTGCCTCAATCAAGTGGCGGTATTTCATCGCAAACCTCGGTGCGATCGTTGGAGCGTATTCGTATCCGGCTCCACAATTCGCATATTCGTGCCGATAAATATTTTGCAATCTTGCCGTATCATCGCTGGGCCGCACATCGTTTGTCTGGTCAATCATGTCGAGAGCCAGATCGCGAATATCTTCTGGACTGCTTTGGAGGACATCAAAGCCCTCCTCGTCGTACTGTGTGTCGCGCCATTGGTAGCCCTCCCGATTGTCAAACATGCCCAGTTCATGAGCTTCCCTGTAGTGCAGGACGCGGCCGGTCCCTCGGTCACAAATGCGAACGGGTGCGAACAACGCATCAGGGCCGACGGGATGCGGGGTGACGGGCACCATGCTCGCCATTGCCACGGGAACGCCAAAAATCGTCGACAGCTGCGGTAATCCGCTTGGCCCGCCAAGGAAGAAACGGCATTTTGCGGCCAAATAAACATCGCCGAACTCGGAGCGGAAATCGTGCGAATAATCCACAATCTTATCTGTTGTCCGGCAGCCAAGTGGGTCTTGGGTAACATCACCGACGCGAATTGCGAAGCCTCCCATATTAACAATCGCATTGGCTGCCATGAGATAGTCGTTGATATTGCCGTTTCTCGGTGATTCCTGCACCTCAAGATGCGGAAACCGGTACCGGCCATAGGCGCTATCGCGGACATGAAAGGTCACAAACCAATCGGTGGGGCCAATGCCAATCTTGTCCAATAGTTCCCGGCCTTGCTCTTCTTCTTCTGCCGTGAACTCCGGATAATCTGCGAATTTTGCATATTCGAAATGAATATTGGTCGTCTGCGTTTCCGGCAGATCAAACCGGGTCCGCGCCAAGGTGTTTTTACAATAGTGCCAAAAAGTCGAAAGCCACGGATTGTCGTTAATCGGCAAATAGCGTTTCCAAATATTCAGCAATGCCTGATTGCATGGATATCCGCCGAGAAAAATTCGAAAAAACCGATCCTTTTTGCCGGCGATGAAACGGCGCGCCCGGAATAGATGGATATCGCCGCTGAGATGGCCCATACGTTCGGTCGCAAAGTGTGTGATCCTAACTGGGCGAAAGGGCTCGAGGAGATACAGAATGGGCAGAACGGCGACGACCAATATGACATGCGCCGCAACCACTAAAATAGGGCGGCAGAAGGCTTTTGCATGATGAGGAATACGTTGAAGCAACGAAACGGTCGTAGACGTCTCTGATATTTGAGGTTCGGTGTTAATTAACTCAGTTGGCGATTTGGCGCTGATTAACTGGCGGCGGTGCGGTTGCCTTGGCTTCATTAATGAGTTTCATCATGAACTTAAGGCGTAAAACTGACATGTTGGATGAGTTCTGATGAACGATCTTTAGTCGATCAGCCTCCCGTGAGACAAATGCATCCGCCTCATAGAAAAACCGTTCCTGAACTTCGCGGACGATCAGATCATCGGCCCAAATCATCTCATCTTTACGGATGTGAATGTCCGTGCCGGCAATGGTTTCGATCGAAGATTGGAAGTCCCAGTGAAGCTCATTGAATTCACTGCCTTTCAGCGGGATGACGGCCAAGGCGAAGCCGGTGTTATAAAACGGATCTTCCGCATAACGCAGGGCCTCGCCAATGGTGACCTCAAGTTGGTCTAGCATTGTGCCGGGCGTGATCAGTATCAAATTCATGAACGGCCGGATGTCGTGTTTCTTGACCAGTTCCAGGGCATTGTGAATTTGCGCGGCCGTGCAGCGTTTGCCCATTTCCACGAGAACATCATCGGAGAAGGAATCGACGCCAATATTCAGGCGCCGGAAGTTGGCCTTTTTCATCCAACCGAGAAGCTCGTCATTGAGGTCCGTGACGCGGGCAAAACACAGAAAGGAGAGGTCTTGGTAATTGCGCTCGACGACACGTTGACAAAAACGGATGACATCGCGTTTGTTGATGCAGAAATCATCGTCTGTGAGGTAAATAGTTTTGACCCGTGGATGAGCTTCGACAATTCGATCAATAACAGAGATCAACATTTCTCCGGTCGCAGAGATTACCGGGACCTTGGCATCGGCCCCCCAGGTAAGCTGGTTCGTCGATGAACAGAACTTGCACGCGATGGGACAGCGATTACGAGAGAAAACCCGGACCGTGTGAACTTCGCGCTCATTTTCGACGGTCATCGACCCGCCGTACTTTTGGACGTAGAAATCCCAGTACCGTTCATAGGGGATGTCTTCCCAGTGAATGGCGTCGGTTGCCTCATTGAACAGCTCGGCACTCAAGGGTACGGCGTTGTTTTTATATACAATTCCCGGTATTTCGTGCAGCGGCTCACCGTTGGCCATCATCAAAATTGGAATTTCGCCTTCACCCAGGACAACGATATTGCAGGGCGATTTATCGAGGACGGTCTGATAATTGAACTGCGCCTCAATGCCGCCGGCAACAAGCTGCGCGCCGGGGACCATACGGCTTGCCAGATGAATGTTCTCGAGATCCTTCACCAGCGTTTCATCCAATAAAGAGAAACCGATGATGTCCCAGTCCTTTTCCTGCAGCTTCTCTTCGAGGGTCGTTCGGGGTTGAGAGACACGATGAATGTTCGGGTCAAAAAATTCGGCAACGTGACCGCGGCCGTTCAGAAACCCGGCCAGTCTCAGGACGCCCAATGGAGGCGCCATGAACGATCGGTCAAAAATTCCTTCGTCGCTACACGGGGAAACAAGAAGAATTTTCATTGTCAGTCCTCAACTGCGCTGCGCTGCGCGTTCTCGGCGATCTCCACGGGTCGGTATTGTAATGTTTCTAATAACGCCACGTTGTCCAAGAATCTACTTGTGAAAATAGTGTTAGATTGATGCAAAAGAAACCAAAAACCTCTAAGAACGGGTTTTGTAACACGTTTTACAAATATCGTGCAGTTGACCGTTCAGGTGGGTTTTGCGGAACGCCGCCATTTCGGTGCCATTCCAAACGCCGCTGAAATCCTTGGCGTCACCCAGTTCGAAGACGTCGGGATTGGCGACCATGCAGCATGGTACGACCCGCATGTCCGATGAAATATAGGCCCGTTCAAAAGGCCAGGGGCATAGCTTTTCCGGGTCTTCAAGGTCGTATTTTTCGTCTATGGCCCAGAACGTTGTTTCGACCCCAAGCTTCCTGCCCATCTCCGCAACCTGCAAGCCGCGCTCTGCCGTAAATGTATGATGCACATCCAGCGGGTCATTGCGTCCGCGCCAGCTTTCCTGTCCCCAGTCATTGAGATCCAAGGACAAGGACAGGCGCGCAAAACCCAATTCCGCGGCCAGTTGCGGGAACATCTCAAGTTCGGACAAGTTATCTTTTTGCACAACCACCCACATGCGCGTGCGATGCCGGCCGTCGGCGCGGGCGTGGCCATTGAGAAGTTCGCAGTTTTTCCTCAGCCGGTCGAACTTTCCGCCGCGGCGGATTTTCTCGTAAGATGCGGCGCTCGCCCCATCGACGGATACCTGAACCTCACAAATATCGCTATCGATAATCTTCTTATAATTTTCGTTCAGGTGCAGAAGCGACCCGTTGACGGTCGAGCGCACCCAGATTCGCCGTGCTCGTGCCAATTTTATCATTTCAAAGAGGTTCTCGGCGTCGAGAAGTGGCTCGCCCATGCCCTGCAGCTTGACTTCAATCAGGCCCGTCTGTTCTTCAAGAAGGGCCTGGAAATCCTCAACCCGCATATCAGCGGCGCGGGTCATTTTCGGCCATTCGCTGACCTGGCACATGGTGCATCGGAAATTGCAGCGGCTGACATTTTCGATATCGATCTTGATGGGCAAATAGTCGACGGACTCGCCGCGTTTGGCGCGCTCGTATTTGCTATAATTTTCGCGACGTTCCGGATAGGCGGCAAAACCAGCCGCAAGCTCCTGGTCATACAATTCCCGATCGACATGCGGTAGCGGCAGGGCACGAAAGGAAAAGCCTTTCGGATCATATGCCGTAGCCAACTGTGGGGCGGTTTCTCCAGACATCAGAGCTCCTTTTGAAATTCCAGGCCTTGAAGGATGATGTCATCCATATCCACATACCGATAAATCCCCATACGGCCGACCGAATGCACATTATCGGGCAAGGCGTCGATATATCTTTGGGCCAAGTCGACCTGAGATTTGATCATCGTCGGATATAGCTTGTTCTTCATGGACGGGACTTCAAGTGAAATCAATGTGTTCGGCGATTGGTGGCGGGTGAATTTCTTGAATTCGGTGACCCGCGTCTGCTGTTCTGAAGCGTTCGGGTAGTAGAGAAAGAACACATCGTCGGGAAGAGCCTGTTCGATGGGCAGGACGATTTTAAAGAAATCCCGGCCCACATAGGCCAACTCGCCCCAGCAATAGTCGTAAATGAGATCCGGTGACACCGTCGAAATCATCATATCCGCCGTCAGCCGGTCGCCGCTTTTCAAGTCGACCGCGCAGCCGTCCAGATCGAAATTGACGACTTCCGTATTCAGCAGGACGTCGCAGCCTTCAAGGGCGACGTCAAAGAACGCGTTATAGCCGTCCGGTGCCGTTGGATAGGCGTTGATATGGCCCGTATGGAACTCATAGCGCGATTCAGTTTCCAAAGGCTTGCGTTTGACCGTCGCCTCAAATCCGAAGTCGACTTTGCGATTGTCGTCGATCTGCCAAGCCTTCATGTTGTAGTGCTTATTGAAGCGCTCGTAGAGCGTCGGGCCGACACGGCCGATCCAAAATTCCTCAAAATTATGGGCTTGGGTTTCTTTCGGCAGGGCATCCAGTTCGGCCCAAATCTGATCGGCGTCGGACAACTTGTCGATATCGTCGGCATGGGTCGGGTAGGAGACGAATAGGTCGTCTTTTTCCTGGTAACTGAAGTTCATTTTGTCGAGATGGCGCATGGGGACATATTGCTCAAGAAACTCGAATGCCGGACGGCTGTCCTCGGGGCCGATAAAGTGCCTGGGGCCGTAGGTAAAGGGATGCCCGCCGTGATAAAATGTTCTGACACCGCCGCCGATGACGCCGGCCTTTTCGACAACCGTCACATGCCAGCCTTTTCCCCGGAGCATCATGGCGAACATGCAACCGGTAAATCCGGCACCGATGACCAGTGCTTTCTTCATTATCTGTTTCCCCTCGTGTTGGAAATTGGGTTCAAGCGCTCAAGGCGACTTTGTCGGCGTAATCCGCCGATACGAACATATCGTCGGATGCCGGCTCTTCCCAGACATTGCAATTCGCACACAGGGAAATCTGACCTTTCTGATTTTCCAGGTGCAACCGCCGCCGTTCGGTCATGACCTTTGAGCGCCACAACTCTTCGATGGAGTTGTCGAGGACCGACCCGGTCGGGTATTTGTTGTTGAAGTCAACATTGCAAAGCGGTACGTCGCCGTTGCCAAAAATCACCAGCAAGGACCATAAGGCAACGCAGGGCAGATTGGGCTCGTAACTTTTCTCAAGCGCCTGGAAACCGTCCAGCTGACCGCCCCAATTGAAGATATTGTGGTGATAGATGCGATCCGTCGGCGCCATCAGTTCGGACCAAAACTGATGGTAATGAGGCCACTCATCCTTATTCTCTTCCTGACGGATCATCCGCATCCAAATTTGAGTACCCGGATTGATCTCGTCGCGGAGACGGATGAAGCGTTTGGCGTTCTCCACAACCTCGCCGAAATCGAGCCGCAGACGGATGGCTTCGAAAATATCTTTCTGCAGGCTGTCGATGGACATGATGATGACATCAAGGCCGGCTTCCAGAAGCGCCCGGGAACGTTCCTCGTTGAGCAAGGAGACATTGGAACTGATCGAGACCTGGCGGATGCCGCCCTCTTTGAGAACCGCAACCCGGTCGGGCAATCGTTTGTCGAGAAGTGGCTCGCCGTCGCGGTACAGACTGACCCGCTTGACCTGGTCTTTGTGGTCGATGATGTCGTCGGCAATACGCCGAAACAGCGGCTCTTTCATCGTCGGCGTGTTGCGCTGCCAATCATCGATGGTGCACATGGGGCATCGGGCATTGCACGCGTTCACCGTCTCAATTTCGATGTACCGCGGGTAGGTCAACAGATCCGAAAATGCTTCGTCGGGGCTGATGCGGCGATTCAGATATTCTTCGGCTTTGGCTTGATCCATGATTTATTCAATCTTTCATCAGGCGGGCATTCAAGGTGTCGACATAGTCGTCGACGGATTGCTGATTAGCGCCATCCGGAGCCCAATCGGGGAAAATACTGTCGCCATCACCCAAGAATGGCCCCGGTTTGTTTTCGTGATAAAGAACCTGAGCGGACTGCGGCAGGACCGCATGATACATGCCAGCTTCAACCCGATAGATGTCACCGGGATTAAGAACGTGGGCGTCGATGACGGTGCCGGTTTCGTTGAAGGCGAATATCCCCAGGGCGCCGTCCATGACATGAAACGCTTCCCCCTTATCCGCATGCTTATGTGGGCGATAATATTTTCCGCGATGTTCCAGCACCACCATGTCGTGGTGAACTGCGTCGGGACCGGCATGTAAACATATGCGGGCATTCTGGCCGCCATTTTCGGCGGCTAGCGTTCTCAGGTCGGCAATGACGTCTTGGTCAATGCGTACCGGCCGGGTCAGACAAAAGAACGCAACGGCCTTTGCCTTGTCGTCGAACCACAGTTTGTTCCGATCAGGATTGAGAAGATCGATTTTTGAAAGTGTCACGGCGTCATCCGACACACGAGCCAGGGTCTATTGGTCAGCGAATGCGTCATTGCAAATCCGCCGGCAAGCCTCGCCAGGGTGCATGAGCGCAATGCCGCTTGCATCGACCAGTTTGTCGGCCCGCATGGATACGTCCAGTGGCCGTTTCTCCGGTAGATCAAAATCGTGGATTGAACAGGGTTTGGGCGAAAATGCGAGATCGCGGTGCAGACGGGCCTCCGCCAGCAATAACTCCAAAAGTTCCATCCGGCTCAATCCGACAGGACCGGCGACATGATAGGTTCCCGTCAGCCGGTCATTCATGGACGCCATGACTGCCGAGACGACATCGCCGACCCATACGGGGGAAAACCGCTGGTCGGTCGCGCACGGGGCCTCGGCGCGGGCCTGAACCATTTCAAGCATGCCGGTGAATAACGTTCCATCACCGGGCGTGAATCCATAAATCTTCGCCAACCGCAAAATCGTAAAATCGTCACAATGGTTTTCGATGTATCGTTCAACTTCAAGCTTTTGCGCACCGTACAAAAGGATTGGCTCGGCCTCGTCCGTTTCCACATAACCGCCATTGTCGCCATCAAAGACAAACTCCGATGACGCAAATACGGGCCGGATATTCAATTCGAAAAGCTGGTCGAGTAAATTGATGATGCTCTCGACATTTAGCCGTTGCGATCGAACCGGGTCCGCGAAGCAGCTATCGGGCTGGGTGTCGCCAAGTAACAGAACGGCGTGCTCGATGTCGTCGCCTGGATTGATGAGAGCGTCAACGCGGTCGCGGTGGGAATCAAATTCAACCATTCCCGGGAAGGGATTTGCGCAATAAGTTGCAACGATGGAATCGGCGGTATTTTGAGTCTCAAACAAATGTCTGCCGACGAAACTGGAACCGCCAAAAACAAGAAAACTATGCGCCATCTGCTTGGTTCTCCAGACGGCTAAGCCGAAAATGATTTTGAGATCAGAATACTGCAGTCACTCAAAAAAAATAAAATCCGTGTCACCTTGAAAATTGGCGAAGCGGTAAAACCAATCCCACTCATCCGGCGTAAAAAACGTCTCACAGGTCAGCTGCCAATACAGCAAATTGGCCTTCTCGCGTTCATTGCGATAGCTCTCGACACAAATATAGCGCTGGTCGTTGCCAACCCGCTGAATTTCTTGAAGGGCCTTGCTAAGCTCGAAGTTCAGGAGATTGTGGAACGTGTTGATGGAATAGACGAAATCAAACTCACGATCACCGAAAGGCAATTCGGTGCAATTGCCGAGTTGCAGGAACGGCTTGATCTCCGGCTTGGCGTTTTCGATGCCGTAGGCGGAAATATCCAGACCCGCCACTTCGATCCCCGGCACGGCCTGGGTGAGCTCGTACAGCAAAAAGCCCTTGCCGCAGCCAATATCCAAGACCCGGTCGCCGGCCTTCAAGCCATAGTGGGCCGCCATCTCCCGGGCCACCGGCAACCAGCGGCCATCGTAATGCATGCCGCCATAGCCAAATTGGCGCTCCCCATCCCAGTAGTCGTATCCCCACTGCTTGGCCTTAGTCGCACAGGCCGCCTTGTCGTGTTCGACGACGCGCTGCACGTAATCGCGTTCGGTGCGCGTATGCAGTTTCGAAATAAAATCCAGGCGCGCCATCAGACAAACCGGCCGTGTTCGGGATCGACGCTCAGGTATTCCATGATCGCCAGGTTCTTGGCGTGGGTCATGCAGTGGTGGCGGCAGTCGCGCGCCGGATTAAGGCCATATAGGCGCTGGCGGTTCTCGTCCGAATACCAGAATTCCTTGAATGAGCGGTCCTTGATCGAGCCCATAAGGCCCGATTGATTGTAGGCCTTGTCTTGACAGCTATAGACCGAACAATCGGCGCCGATGACCGTCAGGAATTGCAGGTAGGGGCAGATGTCATAGTCCTTGTCGAAGCGTTCATCCGTTTCGTGGTAGTGGTTGATGACGGCGAAACCGTCGTCGGACAATGCGGCGGCGCGCTCGATCTGGTCTGTCGCGGTTTCCATGATAGCGCGGTGATAGAGATTGTTTTCATGCATGTCATTGGAAACAACCGCGGCCGATACCTTGACGTGACCGGCGCCGGCAACCTTGACCAACTGACAGGCGTCAAAGATGTGGTTCACATTGTCCCGGCCGACGATGAAACTAACGCCCAAGGCGCATCCCGATTGGCGGGCTGTGAATTGGTGGATGTTCGCCATCACCTGGGTGAACGCACCTTCTTTGATGCCGCGGCTTTTCGCATAGCTTTTATCGTCCCAGGCGTCGATCGATATTCTGATCCAGGTGCCGTGCTCGGCCATGGCGTCGGCGACCCGGCCCTTCAGATTGGATCCATTGGAAAGCGCGGCAACGCGAATGCCCGACGTGGCCAGTTTTTTGATCGCATCGGGCAGCGGTTTATACAGCAACGGCTCGCCGCCGCCCGAAAAGGTCACCGCTTCGACGCCCATATCAATGAGGTCATCGATAAGCTCAAGCATTTTTTCTTCCGGTAACCGGTCCTTCAAATCCATACCGTCGCCCAACTGCAATTGATCGGCGCGGTAGGCGCAGTACCAGCAACTGTGGTTGCAGTGGTTGATGGGTTTGATACGGACGTGAACTGGGGCACTCACGGTCTGCGTTTCTATCGCGCGCAGGCGGTCCGGATAACGCAGAAATTTGAGATTACTGTAATAGCGGGCCACAGGCGTCAGCCGTATCTTCCGCCCGTCAGTCGCCGGATGTCTTCGGCGCTTGGACTGTGTGTCAGCGTTTGGCGGGTTCGCCAGATGTCCTCAATCCGCTCAATATCATCGTCGTTGCGCACCGCCATGCCTTCAACGGCACCGTGCAGTTCTGCGTTCGCCTCCAGAACTTTCGCATAAACGGCGCGGCGATTTGAGGCCTGCAGCGGCAGCTGGAAAATGCTGTAACAGATGACGCCCTGCAGGGACGCCAGTTCGGCCAGCACCTGATCGAGCATCATCTGAGAGCCGTCCAAGGCATATTCGGCGGCACTCAGCAGGTAATCCATGCGATTGCGGTCGGCATAATCGCGGATCACCAGATTCTGGATGTGCTGGGGCGCGCGTTCACCCATGAACGGCCGGCTCGTGACATAGCCGCGAAAGCCGCGCCGGGGCACCGATTGATCAGGCATCCAAACCACCTGGCAATTCGTAGTCCAAGCCCAGGCGGGTTGCCGGCCGAAGCGTGATCGGTTCAAAGTATTCACCCAATTTCTTGTCCGCATAAGGGGAGAATAAGCTTTTGAACCGACAATTCATTGACCAGCGCGTACCCGGCTCGCGGTTGACGCGGTTGCCGTGCAGAAGGTTCTGGCTGAAAATCAGGGCGTCGCCGAACTTGATATCCAGGAAGGTCACGTCCTTTTCGATCTCAAGAAATAAATCCTCAGCGCTCTTGCCCTTGAAGCCGGCCATGTTTTTCTGGATTTCCGCGTTCGGTCCGGGCGGCAGCAGATACATACTTTTTGTCGCATGACAATCGACCAACGGCAGCCAGACAACCACTTCAAAGGGTGAGCCGCCGGACCAGACGTCGGTGTGGACCGGCAGCAGGGAACTGTCATCGTTGGGCATCTGAATGCTGAGATTAACCCGGCGCTGCATGACCAGTTCATTGCCGACCAAATTTTGCAACGCCGCGCGGGCCAAACCGAAATATGCGGCACGCAGCCAAAGGTGAGCGTTTAGGCCGCCGATGACGGCGAGCCGGAATTCGTTGAGCGCGTCGGCCTCGACCTGACCGGCAATGCCATCGAGAAACAGTCCGACATCGTTGGGCGCCGCCGTGCCCAGGTGATCGGCGCCGGCCGCCGCCACCGCGGCGCGAATATTCATTAGGCCCGCGTCGTCCTCGACCGGCAAGATCACATAACCATCGGCCAAGAACCGCTCGCCCAGGCTGGTCTCGCCGGGTGCGAAAAATTCGTTTGAGGGGGTGGAGGGTTGTTCCATGGTTAGCTGAAAATTTCCACGCTACCGCATTTTGGGTGAAATGCATGGCACCCAAAGATCGCCGCCAAACGGCTTGGCTTTGTGAATCTCGCGCCGGTGTCGCCAAAAATTCGGATCGATGTGCAGGTCCCGGCGCGATCTTCAGAATCGCTTGACAGCGCAAGCGTGTTCACAACGTGAACATACTTTGGAGAGGGCCCAATATCAAGGAATTTCAGTGGAATTCCAGGCGAAATCCGTAACGACGTCGGATGGTCAAAGTCACGCCGCAGACAGCATCCCGACGGCGCTTCGAATGGCCTCGGCAATCTGCGGCGGCTGCAGCCCGAAGGTTTCCATCATGGTATCTTGGGAGCCGTATTCCTTCGGGAAGGTATCGGGAATGCCGATCCGTTTCAGCGCCGGCGGCCGGCCTTCGAACCGGTCGGCCAACACGTCGCTGACAGCGCTGCCCAGCCCGCCGATTGTCGTATGCTCTTCCAGGGTGACCAACAGCTTGGCCGTCTTGGCCAGTTGGAGAATCATTTCCTCATCCAGGGGCTTCAGGGTGTGCATATTGACCACCCCGCAGCGCACGCCGTCATCGGCCAATGTGTCGGCGGCCGTCAAGGCACGGTTCGCCATGACACCCGTGGTGATCATCGCCACCGCGCCGGCCGGCCGCAATTCGATGGCCTTGCCGATGTTGAAACCGTCCTCATCATTGGAAACGACAGGGTCACCGCCCTTGCCGAGGCGGATATAGACCGGCCCCGGGTGGTCCAGGGTTTCGGGGATAAAGCGCCGCATCTCATCGGCGTCGGTCGGCGCGACGACGGTCATATTCGGCAGTGCCCGCATGATCGCCAAGTCCTCAATGGCCAGATGGGTCGGCCCCAGCGGCGCATAAACCAGCCCGCCGCCGTTACCGATCAGGCGGACCGGCAGATTGTGCAGGCAAAGATCGACGGCGACCTGTTCGTAACAGCGGCGCGTGATGAACGTCGCGATGGTGTTGACGAAGGGGATGTATCCCTCCATCGCCATACCGGCGGCCATGCCGATGACATGCTGTTCTTGGATACCTTCCATGAAAAACCGGTCCGGCATTTCGCGTTTCATTTCGTCCAGGGTGCCGGGCCCCAGATCAGATCCGATAAAGACCACCCGGGGATCGCGCTTGGCCAACTCATAGACCGTATCGAGGCAGGTTCTGCGCATCAGTCCGCTCCCAACGCCTGATAAATCTCGGCAATCTGGTCGGCCGGTAGGCGCGACTTGTGATGCCAGGTGGGTTCACCTTCGGCGAAGGGAATGCCCTTTCCCTTGATCGTATGACAGATGATGGCGTTCGGTTTGCCGTCCTCGAAAGGCAAAGCGGCGAAGGTGCGGCGCAAGGCCTTCACATCGTGGCCGTCCACCTCCCTGACGCCGAAACCGAAGCTCCGCCATTTGTCGCCCAAGGGCTCCAGATCCTGGACCTCCGCCGTCGGCCCGTAGGATTGAAGCTTGTTATAATCAACGATGGCCGTGAGGTTTGAAAGCCGGTGTTTGCCGGCATTCATGGCGGCTTCCCACACCGCGCCTTCGTTGATCTCACCGTCACCCATCACGGTGAACACTCGATTGGCGCGTCCCTTCATGCGCGCCGCCAGCGCCATGCCGACGCTGATTGACAGGCCGTGGCCCAGTGCGCCGGTGGAAGCTTCGGCGCCCGGCACCTTGTCGCGTTCTGGATGGCCACCAAGGATCGAGGTTTGGGTGCAAAATGTTTCCAGCAAGGAGTCATCGAAGAACCCCTTGTCGGCCAGAATCACATAGAGCGCGATACATCCATGGCCCTTGGAAAAGACGCAACGGTCACGTAATTCCCAAGTGGGGTCGTCGGCACGGTAATCGAGGACGTCGTCATAAAGGACCCGCATGATTTCGATCAGCGATAGGGTCGAGCCCAAATGGCCGCGGCCGCCGCCATCAAGGGCGCGGATCGCTTGACGGCGCAGATAAAGGGATCTGTCATCCAGAGCCGGCGAGTTGACCAAAGCCTGGGCCGTGTCATGTGTCATGGGCAAATCCTTCTAGCGAGCCCTCTACCCGCGCCAGCATTCGGCGGGCCTTTTCAAGTTGATTGTGCTGGGCGGTTTCTCGATCCAGGTCGGGATTGGCAAACACCCGGCGCTGCCAGCGTTCCGGTAAGAATTCGTTCAATAGAATGGCGCACCAGCGCGCACCGACGAGGGGATATAACAGATCAAACCGCATAGGAAAATCACCGTCGCCGCGGAGGCTGCCGCCGAAAACATCCAAGGCGCCTTGGGAAAACATTGTGCAGTTCTTGTCCGATAAGTTCATGCCTGGATGAAGCAGGAAATCGGCCACTAGGCGGACCGGGTCATCCCATCCGAAATATTCGAAGTCAATGAAAACGATGGCGCCGTCAGCACGTCTCAGTGAATTGTGAAAGCCGAAGTCCGAGGGGCTGAGAGAGCTGCATTGCAATGATATATCATCATCAAATGGCAGGTCGGCGGCCATATAACCCCGGCGTGCCCTAGCTGCCGAGGCATCCACGAATGGCAAGGCGCGGGCATGGATGAAGTCCTCCAGTTCACGATGCGCATCACAGACTTCCGATAGGCGTTTGAACCGGTTCTTTACCTGCCGGACCAGTTCGGCCGCTGACAAACAGGCTTCTGCGGCGTGGCCAATGTCCGTGGCGGAACTTGTCTCCGAATACCGTCGCAACCGCGTGACGAATTCCAGGGCCGCGTCCACGTCCGTGGGTTCCGGTTCTGAGACGGCACTGCCATTGATCCATTGGTAAATTCCAATTCGCTCGACTGGGTCGCAGGCGACGGGTCTTGGTATTGATTTCTCGCCACGTTCATCAAGGAATTCGCAGGCTGAAAATTCGGCGCCGAGTCTGTCATGAGCGCCCGCGGCGTGATCAGGATAAATTTTGACCGCGTAGGCATCGTCAGAGGTCTCGGCCTTGTAGACCCGATTGTTGCCGCCGGGCCGTGCTGGTTCGAAAGACAAAACCCGGCTGCCCAACAGCCTTTCCGCAAGTGCCGCGGCTGCGGTGCTGATATCGTCGTTAAGAACCGATGATTTCATGGGAAATTTCCGCCCACGTGCGAAAGGCATTGAACGGTCCAACCGGTAATGGTTCGGTATCCGGTGCGAAAAGGTACCGGGTTGTCTGTCGTGGAAAGCGGGGTTCCAGAAAGACTTCCTCCAAATCGTCGACGAAGTCGGTACAGCCGATCGCCGCAATCCGGTTCACCTTTTTTTCCCGGGTCGGCTCAAAGAACACCTGATCCGCCGCCAATCCAAACTGCGCTTCTCCAAAAAACCCCTGGGTCTCCATCCAAGTCCGGGCAGCTTCGCGCAAGTTGATTTCGTCCGGGTCGAAATGGCCGACTTCGGTCTTGTGGCTGACAATGCACACAGGCACGCCTTTTTTGCGGCACTTGATCAGGAACTCGCCGACCCCCTCGATCAATGTGGCATCAGCCATGTGAGCACCATAGGCGCGGCCCTGAAGCCGCATCCATTCGCGGTCACCATCGGGGCGACGGCGGATGGCGTCGCGGACGTCAAGCTTGGTGGTCGCCTCCCCTGGAGGCAGTAGACCTTCCCGGACGGCGGCGAGGCTGAAGACCGCATCGTAGCCGGCGATGGTGTTGTCGAAATCAAGCCCAATCAACAACAGACAGCTATTTCAGATGTGTTTGCTTCATGAGGTTGATGTTGAAGTACTTGGGGTCATCCATGGAATTTGGCAGGCGCCCGTCCTTGAACGCCTCGACCAACCCAACGACCGCATCTTCGATGGAATGGCTGGGTTCAAACCCAAGTTCGCTGCGCATCTTTTCGGATGACACGTGATAGGAACGCAGGTCGTCCGTCGGCTCCACATCGATGGCCAGGTCACCGCCGACGGCCGACTTCACCATTTCCGCCAACTGCATCACCGTATGATTTTCATATCCGGCGTTGAAAGTTTTGCCGTCGATTTTCTCATCCGGCTGATCAAGGAGAAACAGATAGAGATCAACCATGTCGTCGATATGGATGTTCGGACGTTTCTGTGATCCGCCGAAGACCCGGATGCGGCCCCGGTTGACGGCGTGGTTGGTGAGGATATTGACGATCACGTCCAATCGTTGGCGGGGCGCATACCCGCAGACAGTTGACGGCCGGATGGTACAGGTGACGAAGCCCGGTTCGCGTTCTTCTTCAAGGACCTCTTCGCACAGAGCCTTGAACTTCGAATAATCCGTCAACGGGTCCAGGGGCAGATCCTCGGTCACTTCGGGTTCGTCCTTGATGCCGTAGACACTGGACGAAGAGGCATAGACGAAACGCCGAACGCCGGTCTCCTTCGATGCTTTGACCAGCGGCCGGAATGAATCGTAGTTGATGGACTTCCCCAGTTCCGGGTCCAGATCGTAGGAGGGGTCATTGGAGATACAGGCCAAATGGATGACTGCGTCGCAATTGCGAAGCGCATCCTTAACAACCGCCGGATCCCTCAAATCACCTTTCACCAGGCGAAGATTGTCGTGACCAATGGAGGCCTCCAGCACTTCTTCGCCGTAGAGAAAAAGATCAAGGACGGTTACCTTGTGGCCTTTATCAAGCAGCTTTGGTACCAGGGCGCTGCCGACATATCCGGCGCCGCCGGTGACCAGGACATTCCAGGAATTCTGCATCATTTTCGTGGGTCTCGACGTTGTTGAAATTTTTTTACGTTTCGCGGGTGCGGCTTACTTCATCAATGTGGTTAAGAATTTAACCAAGGGTACTTTTTCTATCGACGCACGATGGCCGACAATACCAACCTTCATGGCACCGACGGCATTGCCAATAAACCCGACCTGTTCCATATCCCCGCCG
>CAZQPC010000036.1:0-22266 GCA_964595005.1 uncultured Magnetovibrio sp. | reverse complement strand
GGTCACCAGATGCTCGACGACCTGACAAAACAGGTCAACCCGGGGTATTCGGCCATCGGCCGGCTCAAGGGCCTGGCCGAGATACGGGGCGTCATCGCCGCCCTCAACCACTAAATCCGTCCGGCGGACTGCACATGCGGCTCTCTCGGACGACCTTGCCGAACCTGCCAAGCTCCATTGCACGGCCGGCTTATGACCGCCAGGCCTGCGGCGTCGGGATCGTGCACCTGGGCATCGGCGCCTTTCACCGCGCCCATCAGGCGATCTATACGGATGACGCCTTGGCGGCGGCGCCCGGCAATTGGGGTATATGCGGCGTCAGCCTGCGCAGCCCGGCGGTCCGCGATGCCCTGTCGGCGCAAGACGGCCTCTATTCGCTGGCGGTCAAATCCGGCGGCGGCGACAGTTACCGCATATGCGGCGCCGTCAAAGAAGTCATCTGCGCGCCCGATGATCCGGCGGCGACTTTGGACCGTTTGACGGATCCCGCTGTCCGTATTGTATCGTTGACCGTCACCGAGAAGGCCTACTACCGGTCGCCGGGCATCGGCGGTCTGCAGGCCGACGACCCGGATATCCTGCATGACCTCGAACATCCGAAGACACCGAAGACGGCGCTGGGCTATCTGGTCGAAGCCTTGGCCCGGCGGCGGGCCCGTGGAACGCCGGCATTTACGGTTCTGTGTTGTGACAACCTGCCCAACAACGGCGCCAGCCTGGCCGCCGTCACGGCCGGTTTTGCGCGGCTGCGCGATCCCGGCCTTGCCGATTGGATCACCGCCAATGTCGCCTTCCCGGCCACCATGGTCGACCGTATCGTGCCGGCAACGACGGACGCAGATAAGGACAGCGCCGCCCAGGCGCTCAAGTTGGAGGACACCGGCGCGGTCGTTTCCGAACCCTTCACCCAATGGGTGATCGAGGATGTCTTCCCGACGGGGCGGCCGGCATGGGAAGCCGGCGGTGCCCTGTTCGTCACCGACATTGCGCCCTATGAGCAGATGAAACTGCGGATGCTGAACGGCAGCCATTCGCTGATCGCCTACGCCGGGTATCTGAGCGGTTGTACCTACGTGCGTGATGCCATGGCGGATCGGCGGTTGGCGGCGTTGGTCGGCCGTCATCTGGCGGCCGCCGCGGCAACGCTGACACCGCTCGACGCCCTGGATTACGCCGCATACGGCGCGGCATTGGTGGCCCGTTTCACCAACCCGGCGATCGCCCATGAGACCTATCAGATCGCCATGGACGGGACCGAGAAAATACCCCAACGCCTGCTGGTGCCGGCGATGCATGCCTTGCAACACGGCCAAGATGTCCGCCCCTTCGCCTTCGCGGTTGCCGCCTGGATGCGGTATTGTCTGGGGCGCACGGACGACGGCCAATCCTACGACTTGCGCGACCCCCTGTCGGCGCGGATCGGCGCCGTGATCGCGCCCGCCGGTGACGCGCCCGGATCGATCGTCAACACCTTGCAGGGGATCGGTTCGGTTTTTCCGGCGCCGCTTGTTGAAAACGACATCTGGCGTGCCGAGGTGACGGATGCGCTGAGCGGAATTTTGGATAATGGCATGGCCGCCGCCATCGACATGGAAGCGGCAAGAACGGGAGCGACATCATGATCGACCTGAGCGGCAGACAAACTGTCGGCAACAGCTCATTTCAAACACCGCCCATGGGCCTGGGCTGTGTCTTCCTGGGCGACCCGGACGGGCCGACGGACGAAGACCGGATGCAGCAAACACTGGCCGCGGCCTGGGACGGCGGCGTACGATACTTCGACACGGCACCTTGGTACGGCAACACCAAAAGCGAACACCGCCTGGGGCATTTCTTGCGCCAGAAGCCGCGCGACGATTTCCTCATCTCGACAAAGGTCGGCCGGGTTTATTGCCGCCCCGATGACCCCGCCTCCTTTCACAATTCGCCCTGGATGGCGCGCTGGAAGGGCGGCCTGCCCTTCGACCTGCGGTTCGACTATACGGGCGACGGGGTCAAACGGTCCTATGAGGACAGCCTGACGCGGCTTGGCCTGACCGGGGTCGATGCCCTGGCGATCCACGATCTGGATCTGAAGCATCACAAGACCCGGGACAACGTGACACGGTATCTGGACCAGCTGTCCCACGAAGGCGGCTACCGCGCACTCAAGGACCTGAAGGACAGCGGCGAGATCAAGGCCATCGGTGTCGGCATCAATCACACGGGCATGATCCCGGCCTTCCTGGAGCGCTTTGAGATCGACTACTTCCTGGTCGCCATGCCCTACACATTGTTGGACCAGCCCGCCCTGGAAGAGGATTTCAAGCTGTGCGAACAGGCCGGATCGAACGTCATCATCGGCGCCGTCTTCGCCTCGGGCATTCTGGCGACGGGGTCATCCAATCCGGCGATCTACGGTTACAACCCGCCGACCGATGAGGTCATCGAACGTGTCCGGCAAATGGAAGCGGCCTGCACGACCCATGGCGTTGCTCTGGCGGCGGCGGCGCTGCAATTTCCCTTGGCGCACCCGCTGGTGACTTCGGTTATACCGGGCGCCGACACGCCGGCACGGGTCCGCCAGAATCTCGGCAACATGGCCGCGCCCATACCGGCGGCCTTTTGGCGGGAACTCCGCGACCAGGGGCTGGTTGACGCAACTGCGCCACTGCCAGGCGACGAAAGGCTTTAATCATCCCCCCACGGTGGGCGCGGCATGACGGGTTTCGCAGATCACCGCGACACATTCCGAAATAATTGTCGCCTTGCATACTGTTGTCTAGGACACTAACATTGTTGCCTAGACATCATTATGCTGGGTTACCATGCAGGAAGACTACGAAAGCAACTTCGGGTTTTTGATCCACGACGTCGCCAGACTGATGCGGACGGCCCATGACCGGCGCATGAAACCGCTGGGTCTGACCCGCTCACAATGGTGGGTTCTCAATCATTTGTATTTCCACCAGGGGATCAGCCAGACCAACCTGGCCAAGTTGCTGGACATCGAACGCGCTTCTTTGGGCCGGCTGCTGGATCGCCTGGAAAGTAAGGATTGGATTGACCGCCGGCCCGATGCGGAAGACCGCCGCATCAACCGGGTGTATCTGTCGGAAGCCGCCGGCCCGACCATGCAAACCATGCGCCTGGAGGCGAAGCGGACCTTGGACGAAGCCCTTGCGTGCCTGTCCGAAGACGAACGCGACCAAATGTTCGACATGCTGAGCCGCATGAAGGCCGACCTGTCGGACACCAATGGCGGCGCGCCGGCGGAAACCAATGAGAGGGACGTCGCCTAGTGGCTGCTGATCCTGAGATCGAAGATGCGCCGCGCCGCCGTTCCTGGGGACGGCGCATTGTTCGCTCGATACTGTTGCTGGTCATCCCTGCCGCCGCGGGCCTTGCCGCGGTTCAGTATTATGTGACGTCCGGCGGTTTTATCGAAACGGAGAACGCCTACGTCAAGGCACGCCTGCACAACATGAGCCCGGAGATCGACGGCCGGGTGCAGTTCGTTCTGGTCAAGGAAAACGACCGCGTCGAGAAAGGCCAGGTTCTGTTGGAGTTGGACCCGGAACCCTACGAAATCGCCATGCGTGCGGCAAAGGCCGAACTGGCGGCGATCCGCCAGGATATCAAATCCATCCGTTCCGAATATCGCCGCTCATCCGTTGATATCGAACTGGCAAAACAGCGCATCAATTATCTGACGACCCGCCACGGCCGGCAGAAGAAACTGCGCGCCACCGGCGCCAGCAGTGCGGCGCGCCTCGATGAAGCGGCATTTGAGCTGCAGATCGCCGAACAGGAATTGCGCTCGGCGCGGGAAAAACGCCGCAAGCTGTTGGCTGACCTGGGCGGCGATCCCAAATCGGCCGCCGACACGCACCCGGCCGTGCAGCGCGCCCAGGCGGCCATTGAACGCGCCATGCTGGACCTGCGCCGGACCCGCATGCTGGCGCCGGCGTCGGGCATCGTGGCGCGCATCAAATCGGAGCCGGGTGAGGTTGTCGAAGCCATGGAGCCGGTCATCTTGGTGGTCGACGAAGACGATGTCTGGATCGAAGCCAACCTGAAGGAAACCAAGCTGACCCACATCCGGGTCGGCCAGGACGCCGAGGTCGTCATCGACGCCTATCCCGACGCCACCTGGCGGGCCCGTGTGGACAGCATCGCGCCGGCGACGGGCGCCGAGTTTGCCTTGCTGCCGGCACAGAACGCGTCGGGAAACTGGGTCAAGGTGGTGCAACGGCTGCCGGTCCGATTATCGATGGTGAAGCCCAACGATGCGCTGGCGCTGCGCTCGGGCATGACCGTTAGCGTCTCCATCCACACCGGTCACAAACCGCACCTGCCGTCGCTGGTCAAACAGGCGTTGGCCCTGACCGAACGCTTCAAGGGTCAATAACGGCAACCCCATGACCGCCGAAAGCGCCACCGCCGCAGCCGCATCGCCGGCGCGTGAAGGCCTGACGCTTGAACGCTTTATTCTTCTGTTCACGTTGACCTTTATCACATTGCTCTACACCATGGCGGTGATGATCGTGAACGTCGCGCTGCCCGATATCCGCGGCGCGCTCTCGGCGACAACCGATCAGGTCGCTTGGGTGGTCACCGCAAATATCATTGCCTCGGCCGTCGCCACCCCCATCGCCGGGTGGATCGGCGGGCGCTTCGGCACCCGCCAGGTGATGCTGACCGGCGCCATCATCTTTACCATCGCCTCGGTCGCCTGCGGCACGGCGGAAAGCCTGGAGGCCTTGGTCACCTACCGGATCATCCAGGGCCTCTCCGGCGCGCCGTTGCTGCCCATGTCGCAAGCCATCCTGATGGCACGGTTTCCGAAGAAACTGCACAACGTCGGGCTGGCCATCTGGGGCATGGGCGCCGTTTTCGGGCCCATCATCGCACCGACGGTGGGCGGCTATCTGAACGAGTTGTACGGCTGGCGGTGGGTGTTTTTCCTAATCGTGCCCTTTGGCTTCGCCGCCATTCTGGCCATTTGGCTGGTCATCAAGGACACATCAAAGGACGGCCGCATCCGCTTCGACTGGTTCGGGTTCCTGTCCCTGGCCGTGGCCATCGCCGGCATCCAGTTGATTCTGGACCGGGGCGAACGCGCCGGCTGGTTCGACTCCGCTGAGATCATCATTGAAACCGGTATCGTCGCCGCCGCCATATACTTCTTTCTGGCCCACACCTTCACCACGGACCGCCCGTTCCTGCGCCCGGTCATTTTCAAGGACCGCAATTATGCCGTGGCGATGATCATTATTCTGATCTTCGGCATGCTGAATTTCGTGCCCATGGTTTTGTTCCCGCCGTTGCTTCAGGAACTTCGGGGTTTTCCGCAATCGGTGATCGGCTTGTTGTTGGGGGCACGCGGCGCCGGCACCTTGACCGGATTTCTGATCATGGCCTTTGCCCAGCGCGTGGATCCGCGCATCCCCGTGTTCACGGGCTTTGCCCTGCAGGCCTTCTCCGGTTTCGTCATTGCCGGTTTTTCCATCAATCTGACCAGCTTTGACGTGGCCTGGACCAGCTATGTGCAGGGCCTGGGTGTCGGCTTGATATGGGTGCCCTTGAACGTGATGGCCTTTTCGACCCTGAAACCGGCCTATATTCCCGATGCCACGGCCATCCTGCATCTGATCCGCAACATGGGCTCCAGCGTCTTTATCTCGATCTGCGTGACGGTCACGCTGCGCTCGGCGACCATTTCCTATGCCGGCATGAGCGAAGCGATCTCACCTTATAACAAGCTGTTGGACATTCCCTTTATCACCGGCGGATGGTCCTTCGGGACGCCGGCGGCAATCGGCGCCTTTGCCAAGGAGATGGGCCGTCAAAGCCTGATGAATGGATACTTGAGCGCCTTCCAGCTGTTTTCCGTGACCGCCGTTGCGGCGATCCCATTGATCCTGTTAATCCGCATGCCGAAGGGCCATGATTGACCGGCAATTCGAATTCACCCGCATTTGGCGGCATAGAAATCCTTGAGGTAACATGACGAAAATTCAGTCGGTCGGCACCCATATCATCGAAACGCCCTTGTCCGAGCCCTTCCATTGGTCCATCGGCGAAGCGACCGTGCGAAGCTCCTGCGTGGTCGAAATCACCACCGACGATGGTCTGGTCGGCTGGGGCGAATGCTTCGGCCCGGCCAGGCCGGCGGCGGCCATGGTCGATGCCTACAAACCTTGGCTGATCGGTGCCGACGCCCTGGCCACGGAAAAGATTTGGCAGGACCTGTATGCGTCGTTCCGCGACCAGGGCCAGAAGGGCGTGCCCATCTGTGCCATCAGCGGCATCGACATCGCGCTTTGGGACATCAAGGGCAAACACTTCGGCGCCCCCATCCATCAGGTCATGGGCGGCCCCTTGCGCACCGACGTCAAAGCCTACGCGACGGGCACCTACCGGACCCGCGAGGGCGATCCCATGGATTATATCTGTAAGGAAGCTGCCGGCTACAAGGCGGAAGGTTTCTCGGCCATGAAACTGAAAATCGGTTTCGAGGTCGATGAAGACGCGGCCTTGGTGGCCAAGGTGCGCGACACCATCGGCCCCGACATGGGCCTCATGCTGGATGCCAACCATGGATACGATTCGGTCGATGCCATCCGCCTGGCCCAGGCGGTCGAACATCTCAACATCACCTGGTTCGAAGAACCGGTGCCGCCGGAAGACCTGGACGGTTATCTGGCGGTCAAGTCGGCGACCTCCATTCCCATGGCCGGCGGTGAGACGGAATATACCCGCTTCGGTTTTCGCAATATTCTCCAACAAGGCGCCATGGATTACCTGCAGCCCGACACCTGTGCCGCCGGGGGCTTGAGCGAATGCAAAAAAATCGCCGACATGGCGAACGCCTTCGGGGTGCGCATGGTGCCGCATGTCTGGGGCACCGGCATCGGTCTTGCGGCGGCCCTGCATCTGTTGGCGGTGCTGCCGCACAACCCGCCCGGGCGGCGTCCCTGGGAGCCCATGCTGGAATTTGACCGTTCCGAACATCCGGCCCGTCAGGCGATCATGAGCAAACCCATTGAGCACATCGGCGGTATCGTTCAAATTCCGACCGGACCGGGGTTGGGCATTGAAATCGACCGCGCGGCTCTGGCCTCATTCACGGCCGCCTAGGCTAGGGCGCCGCGTTCAATCCTTGGCACGATCATCCGGTGTGGTTGCGGCCGGTGGACGGGCAACCCGGCCCGTGTAGTCCTTGCGGATATTTTCAATATGGCTGAAATCTTTTGATTCATCGGCAATCCGAAGGACACGCTCATCGACCCAGTCTTGATCGATATGGGTTCCCCTGAAGACCATGAAATGGATCATGTAGATGATGGTCCAAATCATCAGCGGCCAGAAGGCCGACCAGTCGCCGGGGAAAAACAGGTTCGCAATCAGCCAAATGAGGACGGCGGCGATAAATAGTGCGCTGTGAACTTTGAAGTACCGTTCTGTCAGCCACACTGCCATCTCACCGGTGGGTTCGTCGGGTTGTTCGGTGCCCATCGTCGGTTGCCGCTCAGGGGGCATCCGGAGGGGCCGTCGGCAAGCCCGGATAGGCCCGGGCGACGGCGACGATGCGCACGGAATAGCGGAGCAACACCAACAAGACGATGGTGACGATGACCGTATCGCCGGTCGGGCGCTCGGCGCCCATGCCGTAAAAAAATAGGTACGCCAGGCCAGCCAAGGGCGTGGCGCTCAAATACAGGGCGGCCGCGTATGTTTTCGCGATGCCGAACAAGACCGCCGCGCAGACCACAGAGAATCCGTAATAGGCGACCCCGATGGACCGGCCTTCCGGCCCACCGCGCAAAGACGTCAACCCGACGACGCCGAAAAGCACGGCCAGGAACAGGCAAAAGAACAGAATTTCACTATTGGCCTGGCGCCGGTTCAAGTCCGGAACCGACGTAAGGTACGGCGTCGTCTGGTCATTCCAGACGTATTTACGGAACAGTTTTTCCCATTCCAGTCCGCCTTTTTTTGTTTCAGGCATGGCCTGAACCCACCAATGAATGAAGGTTAATCCGCGCCTTGTTAGGCGGAGGCCTCCCTCTTCTGCCGCTCGCGTGCTTTCATTTCAATCAGGTCTTCGGCCTTTGCAAGGTCCAAACGTTCCTTGCCTTCGATTTTCGTGCCTTCTTCTTCGGGCCATTCAATGGTCATCAACGCATAACGCAGATTTTTCGGACCAAAGAGCACCATGGCGACCTGCAACCAGACGGATACGCCGGCGACGATGGCCACCAAGATGCCGGCGACCAGGAATGACTTGATCGTCCAACGATAGGGCAGTCCGACCAACGAGGCCGAGCCTTCGTTAATCTTCCAGGCGTCGAAGGCATAAATGGCGGCAAAATAGAGAAGGATGCAGCAGAACGGTATATAGAAGAACGTCAGGCCGAGAAATTCCAGCCAGGCTTTCTTCTTAAAGGCCAGGTTTTCGCGCACCAGATCAACGCGCACATGGGTGTTCCAAATGTAGCCGTACCCCAGCACCAAAGTGAACAGGACGGTGTGGGAGTGCCATTCCATTTCCTGCAACATGGTCGATCCGAAATACTCGCTCAAATTCTCGATCATCCAGATTTGCACTTCGCCGGTTTTGCGCAGCGCCATATCGAAGGCGGTGATCAGCACCAAGGGGATCATGAACCAGGAACCAAAACGGCCGACCAGATCGACGAAGCGGCGCAGCTTCTCACTCAGCATGAGCAATGTCGGATAATCATCCTCCGTCAGATGCCGCACGTCTGAAGCCGTCACCTCAGGTGTGGTTGTATCGTTCATATCAACATACCTTCCGACTTATTCGTACACGGCGCGCATGAGCGACAGCGCGAGGTTCGGCTTCCACATGACGATGATGAGGCCGATGAGCTGCAGGAACACGAAGGGGATGATCCCTTTGTAAATGCTCTGAATCTTGATTTCCTTCGGCGCGATTCCCTTCAGGTAGAATAGCGCAAATCCGAATGGAGGGGTCAGGAACGACGTTTGCAGATTAATGGCCATCAAGATGATGAACCAGAAAATGATGTTCTTGGACGCGATGTGATCGCCGAAGTCCATGCCCGCCACCAAGGGCGCGAACACGGGCAAGACGATCAAGGTGATTTCGATCCAATCCAGGAAAAAGCCCAGGCAGAAGGTGATGACCATGATCAGGATCAGCAGACCCCAGGAATCCAGACCGGCGTTCTTGATCAGATGCTCAACGATGTCATCACCGCCCAGCGAGCGGTAAACGTAGGCGAAACACGTGGCGCTGACGATGATGAAGAAGATCATGGCGACGGTGCGGGCCGAGGTGTGACAGACGCCCTGCACCATGTCCTTGGTCAACCGGCCATAGCAGAAGGCCAGGACCATGACGCCGAAGGCGCCGACGGCGCCGGCTTCACTGGGCGTCGCCCAACCCAAAAGGATCGAGCCCTTGATCAAGGAGATCAACAGCACCGGCGGCAGGAAGCTTTTGAAAATCATGCCCGGATATTCACTGCGCGGCACATTCAAAAGATCCGGCGGCAAGGAAGGCGCGACCTCGGGCTTCAACCGCGCAATCGTCGCGACATACGTCAGATAAAGGGCAGCCAGGCAAAGCCCCGGCACGACGGCGGCCATAAACACGTTGCCCACGGACACCGCCAACAGATCGGCCATGATGATCAGCATAATGCTGGGCGGGATCAGAATGCCCAGCGTCCCCGACGCGGCAATCGTGCCGCACGACAGCGAGTGGCTGTAACCCTGACGCATCATCGTCGGCAGGGCCAGCGCGGTCATCATGGTCACCGAGGCGCCGATGATGCCGGTCATGGCGGCCAGCACCGTACCCATGATGGTCACGGCCAGCGCCAAGGCGCCCGGCACGCGCTTCAACAGCACTTGCACGCAATACAGCAAGTCTTCGGCGACGCCCGAGCGTTCCATCATGACGCCCATGAAGACAAAGGCCGGCACCGAAACCAGAACCAAATTCTCCGCCGCCTGGCCCCAAATACGAGGCAGGAAATTGAAGAACTCGATCAGCGAAAACATATCGAGGAAAAATCCGATCAAGCCGAACAACAGGGCCAGCCCGCCCAAGATGAAGGCGACAGGAAAACCGGAAAATAATAGAATAGCCAGCGATAGGAACATAATGATCGGCAGGAAATCTTGAACGCCGTACAGAAGCTGTTCCTGTGCCTCAGCATCCAAATTCGTAACGTAGGTAAAGCCGATGGCGATCAGCGCGATAACAATAAGTGCAACCAGTCCTGGCCCACCACGTGTAACGGATTTAACGATGGCATTCATAAGTAGACTCCAAGCGCGGGCAGTCTGCCGAAAAAATTTACAAAAACTGAGATCGTACAACGAGTACGAAGCGACCGGCGCCCAATTACCTGGACACCGGCCGCCTCGCTAACTCGTCAATCTTAAACCAACCCGTATTTTAATTCAGGTAGGTCGGCTTCAGGGACTGCGCGGCGCCCCACTTGGCATACGCTTTGCGGAACTTCGCGTAGCTGTCGTGCACGCGCTTGAACAGCGGATCCTTGGCCGAATCTTCAGCAATCACGTCGTTCCAGGCTTTTTCGAACACGGCGATCTGATCGTCGCGCCAACGACGGGTCTTCACACCGTATTTCGTGCCCATTTCCACCATGGCGAACGGGTTCTTGTATTCCGTTTCCGCGTAGGTGTGATGGATGCTGTCGCCGCAGCCAACTTCGAGAAGAGCCTTGTTCTGATCAGAGAGGCTGTCCCATTTACCCTTGTTGACCAAGAGCTGGCTGACGGAAGTCTGCTGGTGCCAACCGGGGAAGTAGTTGTTCTTGGCGATCTGATAGAAACCATACTTGATGTCCATCGTCGGCATGGAAAATTCGGTCGCGTCGATGACGCCTTTTTCCAAAGCCGGGAAGATGTCGCCGCCGGCCAGAAGCTGGGTGGACACGCCGATCTTCTGCATGACGCGGGCGCCAAGGCCGAAGAAACGCATCTTCATGCCACGAAGCTGGCTGAGTTCCTTGATTTCGTTCTTGAACCAACCCGACGTTTCCGGGCCGATGGCGAAACAGTCCATGCGGACGATATTATGCTTGGCATAAATTTCGTTCTCGATCTTGTCGCCGCCGCCAAACTTCTTCCAGGCGAAGTATTCGCCATAGCCCGGGCCAAACGGCACGGCCGTGAAGAACGCCAGAGCCGGATATTTGCCAACGTCGTAGCCCGCCGTCGACCAAGCGGTTTCGATGGAACCCTTGGAGGTGGCGTCAAACCCTTCGTTACCCGGAACCAAGGCTCCCGGCTCGAAGAATTTCAAGGTGAACGCGCCACCGGACATACGGCCGATGTTCTTGGCGAAACGGACGCCGGAGGTGCCCAGATGCGGTACCGCAGCACCCCACGCACTATGCAGCTTCCATTTTACGCGCTTGCTGGCGGCGTCGGCCGGTCCAGCAACCATGACCGCGGAAACCGCGGCGGCTACAACAGCCAAACCAAGTGTTTTTGCGTAACTCATACTCATCTCCCTGTTTACTGAGATTACCTTCAATCGAGGATTGGGCCTTCAATAACAAATACGTTATTGAATTTTTTACGGCCTGTCATCATTGAATATCCGAAGATACCCCTTGTCAACATTTTGAGGGCGCGGCGACGCCGGTACAAGAAAAAATAATTGCCGCATGGTGCCCGCCCGCCAATGAAATTTCGGCGACTGCACCCTCATCTGGGCTCATCCGCTGACAAGACCGGCAATGACGACAGGCCCGAACGCTAGAGAAACCTTAGTGTTTTCGGTTTAATCAACCTGCCGCCGTGACTTCGTGGCTGGTCAGTTTTTGCCAATCAAAGGTCACGCCAACGCCCGGGACATCGGACGCCAACGCCAGGGAATTTTCGACGACAAGCGGCCGGATTGTGTACTCGTCGATGGGAAAACTGTGAACCTCCAGCCAGCCGGCGTTGGTCTGCGCCGACAGCAAACTGACATGAAGTTCCTGCATCCCATGAGAACAAACCGGAATGCCGTGCGTCCGGGAAAGTTCCGCGACCTGCAGCCAGCCGGTAATGCCGCCGCAGTTTGACCCGTCCGGTTGAATGAACGACAGCTTCGCCTGGTCGAAGGCGAATTCGAACTCATGGATGGTGTGCAGGTTTTCGCCCATGGCCAGGGGCACGCCGGTGGCGTCGGCGATCTTCGCGTAGCCCGCATAGTCGTCGGGGATGGTCGGTTCTTCGAACCATAGGATGTCATAGCTCTGAAATGCCCGGGCCGCGTCGATGGCCTCATCGACGCTCATGGAATAGTTGGCGTCGACCATAAATGTCACGTCGGCGCCAATCAGCTCGCGAACCGCCTTGACCCGCGCCACGTCGTCAGCCAGCGACGGGCGGCCGACCTTGATCTTCACCGCGTTGAAGCCGGCATCCAGATAGCCTTGAACATTCGCCAGCAACTTCTCCAAGGGAAAATTCAAATCGATGCCGCCGCAGTAGGCGCGGCACCGGTCGCCGGCGCCACCGGCCATTTTCCACAGCGGTTCGCCACGTGATTTGCCGCGGATATCCCACAGCGCGATATCGACGGCGGAAATGGCGAACGACGCGATGCCGCCCCTGCCGACGTAATGAATATGCCACTGCATGGCTTCGTAGAGGGCTTCCACGTCATCGGCGGCCTGGCCAATCAGAAACGGCGCCAGGTCCTGGCGGATCATCGCCCGTACCGCCTGGCCGCCGCGGCCGCCCGTATAGCTATAGCCGGTGCCTTCGGTGCCGTCGTCGAGCCGCACCGTCGCCGTGATCAACTCGAAATGGGTATGGTCGCCGTGCTTGGCGTCCGACAGGACTTCCGCCAGGGGCACGGCAAAGAGGCGTGCCTCAACAGATTGAATTTTCGCCATGTCATATCTCCCTGTGGGCGGACTGAAACACATGCCGGTTTCTTTTTTTGCCGGGATCGGTTGAACTTGGCACGCAAATAATCATCAACGGCGTTTTAGACGTCGGGTAATCACAGGGGAAACATCGTGGCCATCGCCAATCTCAAACGCCTTTTCGCCGCCGACAAACTGAAGGTCGGGCATTCCATTTTCGAGTTCAATTCGCCCGGCGTCGGTCAGATCATTGCCACGGCGGGCTGTGACTTCATCTTCCTCGACATGGAACATTCGGGCTTCGATTATTCTGAAACCAAGCGCGCCATCGCCGGCCTTCGGGCCGGCAGCATCCCGGCCCTGGTACGGCCGCCGTCGAACGCCTACCACCACATCGCGCGGGCCTTGGATATCGGCGCCGACGGTTTGGTCATGCCCATGGTTGGATCGAAAGAAGAGGCCGAACACATTCTGTCGTGCATGAAGTACCCGCCCATGGGCAACCGCGGCGTCGCCCTGACCATCGCCCACGATCATTACCAGCCGGGCGATCCGGCCACCACATTGGCGGCGGCCAACCGGCGGACCGCCCTGGTCACCTTGATCGAGACCGAAGACGGCATCCGCAACATCGACGCCATTGCGTCCGTCAAAGGCGTCGATTGTCTGTGGATCGGGCACTTCGATCTTAGTTGTTCACTGGGTATCAACGGCCAATTTGACCATCCCGATTTCCTCAAGGCCTGCCGGGCGGTCGAACGCGCCGCCAAGAAACATGGCAAGGCGCTGGGCCGGTTGGCCGGTGATCCGGCCGGATGCATCGCGCTTTATAGGAAAGGCTATGACGTGCTGTGCTACGCGGGGGACCTCTGGGTCTATCAGCAGGCCCTGATCGACGGCATGAACGAGATTCGCGCCGCCTGCAAACCGCGCCGGAAAGCGAAGCGGGCGAAAAAGAAATGAGCAGCTTCCGCGTCGCGCTTTCGGGGGATTTCAAAACGCCCGACGGCGCCCTGGCCTTTCCCATGTTTGATCTGAGCCCGCTGGCGAACGACCCCGATATCGAGTTCGCCTATGCCGACCCCGTCAACGGCCGCATGAGCGCCGCGTCCTTGGCCGGATTTGATGCCCTCATACTGTTGGCCGCCGTGTTCGATGCCGACAGCATTCCCGACGACGGGCGGCTCAGTGTCGTCGCCCGGTTCGGGGTCGGCTATGACACGGTCGATGTCGACGCCTGCACGGCCGCCGGCATCGCCGTGTGCATCACTCCCGACGGTGTGCGCCGTCCCGTCGCCGTGACCATTCTGACCTTCATTCTGGCCCTGGCCGGCAAGCTGTTCGACAAGGACAGATTGACTCGTGAAGGACCGGCCGGGTTCGACAAACGCGCCGATTACATGGGGCTGGGGTTGGTCGGCCGCACCATGGGCTCCATCGGCATCGGCAACATCGGCGCCGAAGCCTTCAAGATGTGCGCGCCGCTGCAGATGAAACATATCGCCCATGATCCCTTTTGCGACCCGAAGGTGGCCGCAGATATGGGCGTCGACCTGGTGTCCCTTGAACAGGTATTCACGGACTCAGATTTCCTTTGTGTGAATACGCCGCTGACCCTGGAAACCCGGCACATCGTCAACGCCCAGCGCCTGGCGACCATGAAACCGACGGCCTATCTGATCAACACCTCGCGCGGCCCGACGGTCGATCAGCCGGCCCTCGTCGAGGCGCTGAAGACCGGCGTCATCGCCGGCGCCGGGCTCGACGTCTTCGACCCCGAGCCGCCACCCCCGGATGATCCGATCCTGCATCTGGACAACGTCATCGTCACCCCGCACGCGCTGTGCTGGACCGATCAATGCTTCGCCGGCATCGGCGCCTCCGACGTCGCCCAGGTGCTGATGATCAAGAACGGCGAAGCGCCGGCGCATATGGTCAACAGAGGCTTGGCCGATGACGCTACGTTCCTGGCGCGGTTGACGGCCTACGCGGACCGCAATTAGGTGCCCAGTCTCCACCGTCATTCCCGCGCAAGCGGGAATCCAGAGCCGCAGATGCCGAGATTGCTGTCCTAGATTCCCGCTTGCGCGGGAATGACAGTCGGTGTTGCAAGCCCCAGGAAAGACTAACCGAGAATCTCCCGCACCTTGCCGGCCACGGCGGTGCCCAACACCGCATGCTGGTCCGGATCGAAGTGTACGCCGTCACCGTCGCTCGACTTAATATGTTCCCCCGCATCCAGAAACGGCACGCCCCGCATCTCGGCCGCCCTGGCGAAGTTTTCGGCCAGGCCCAACGACTTCTCCGGCCCGCCGGCGAAATGGCCGGCCAGCAGGTTGAGCTTGCCCAGCGGTGGCGGCGAAATCAGCAGCCGCTTCGGCTGCCCACCGAACAACGGCTTCGGCGGATTGGCGACAATGTCCAGCAATGCCCCCGCCCCGCAGGCGATATCCCAGGCGGTGACGCCGAAGCGCGGCTTTAAATCGTTGGTGCCCAGCATGATGATCACCAGATCCAGCGGCGAATGGGATTCCAGACACGCCCAGAAATAGCGCTTGGCGCTTTTATGCTCGCCCTCGATGGGATCGTCGAAGACGGTCGTCCGGTTGACCAGGCCTTCGGGGATCACCCGGAAGCTATCGCCCAATTCCCGCTGCAGCGCCGTCGTCCATCGGTCCTCAAATTCATAGCGTTCGGGCGCGCCGAGGATGGTCACGGGCTTGGCGCCCCAGGTGTTGGAATCGCCAAAACAGAGAACGGTTTTTACCTCAGAGGTCATCGGCCGTTGTCCGCTTGACCCGCGCATCGGCGCGTTTGGCGACGTCCGGGTTGAGCGCCGTCCCCAGTCCCGGCCCCGCCGGCGCGGTGATCCGGCCGTTCTCTACCGGCGGCAACTGGGTCACAAGTTCTTGGTACCAGCCGTAGTAGAAGGCCCGCACCATTTCCTGGATGAACACGTTCGGCGCGTGCATGGTCATGTGCACGGAAGCGGTCAGCGCGATGGGCCCGGTGCAGTCGTGACCGGTGAACGGCGTGCCCCAGGTATCGGCCAGCGCGGCGACCTTCCGGGCCTCCGTCAACCCGCCGCCCCAGACGATATCCATGATCGCCAGGCCGACGCCTTGCTCCAGTAAATCCTTGAACTGGGCCTTGCCGCCCAACAGTTCACCGACGGCGATCGGGTTGAGAGTCGAATCGATGACATCGCCGATCTTGTCCAGATCATCCATATGAACCGGGTCCTCGACCCAGGTCAGATCGAAATCCTCAAGCGCCGAGCAGATGCGTTTTGCCATGGGCACGTTCCACAGGGAATGCAACTCCGCCATGATTTCCATCTTGTCGCCCACCGCGTGGCGGATTTTCTCGAAGGGCTCCAGTGCCGTCTTCAAGTCGTCGTTGGAAATGTAGTGCCCGCCGGACGCCTCGGCGGCGAAATCGAAGGGCCAGATTTTCATGCCCGTGATGCCCATCTCCAACAGGCTCTCGGCCAATTCGTCCGCCGTGTTGAGAAATCCTTCCAGGTCTTCATAGGGGCCGGGCGCGTTCTGCTGACCCAAGCCGAAGTTGGCCGTCACCTGGGCCGGCGCCTTCCGCACATACTGATAGCCCGCACACGTATTATAGACGCGCACGTCATCGCGGCAGGCCCCACCCAGGGCCTGATAAATCGGCTGGCCGATGGCCTGCCCGAAAATATCCCAAAGCGCCACGTCGACGGCCGAGGCGCCGCGCATCTCCGCACCAGATCCGCCGCGGCCCGCATAGGGCACCATTTTTGAATGGTGCTTCTCGATCTCCAGGGGGTTCTTGCCGATCAGGTAGGGCGCGATGAAATCATGAATGTGGGCTTCCACGGCCAGGGCGCCGAAGAAGGTCTCGCCGAGGCCGATGAGGCCTTCGTCCGTGTGTACCTGAACCCAGGAAATGTTCGGAAACTCATCGACCAGGATGGTTTCAAGGGCGGTGATTTTCATGGTTTCTTCCCAAGCTGTGTCGGGGACAGTCTAACCAGGAGACGGGAGGCCGGGCAATGCCGGGCGGCACATGAACTTAGGGTTTCAAATAAATCCTCATGCTGAGCCCGTCGAAGCACGCGGCTCATGCCTCAGGAGCATGCGGCATTCTTGCCAATTTTTGCCATCCTCGCTACAGTCGCCCCATGAGCACCATGAACATCTCTTTACCGGATACCTTGAAATCCTTCGTCGATGAGCAGATCGAAGCGCGCGGCTTCGGCACCAACAGCGAATACGTGCGCGCCCTGATCCGCCAGGACCAGGAGCGCCAGCACCTCAGGACGCTGCTGCTCGACGGCGCCGGATCGCCATCGGCCGGCCCCGCCGACGCGGATTATTTCGATGGGCTGCGGGATCGCGCGCGGGCCGGGCCCAGCGGGTGACGCCAAAGCCGGTCCTCCTGCGCCGGCAGGCCAAGCACGACGTGGACGCGGCGCTCAACCGTTACCTGATTGAAGCCAGTGAGGCCGTCGCCCTCAATTTCGTTGACGCGCTCGCGGCGGCCTTCGCCCACATCGCCGGTCAGCCGGCCTCCGGCTCGCCGCGCTACGCCCAGGAATTGGACCTGGCGGGCCTCCGCGCCTGGCCGATCACGGGTTTTCCGTATCTTGTGTTCTATATGCGGGGCGCCGACTCCATCGATGTCTGGCGAATCCTGCACGGCCAGCGGGACATGGCCGCATGGCTGCGGATGGAATGAGAGGCCGGATATGACAGATCTCCGCATACTCAATAACATCACCTGCCTGGAAGACCTGGACCCGCTGGCCGAACGGTTCCTGCCGAAGGCGCTCTGGGAATTCGCCTCGGCCGGCGTCGAGGGAAACCTGTCGCGCGACGCCAACCGCACCGCCTTCGATGACATCTGGCTGCATCCCCGGGTGCTGCGCGATGTTTCCGAGCGCTCCATCGAACAGAGCTTGTTCGGCAAAACCTACGCCGCGCCCTTCGGCATCGCCCCCATGGGATCGAGCGCGATGTTCGGCTATCAGGCCGATCTGAATTTCGCCCGCGCCGCCAAGGCCGCCAACATTCCCTTCATCCTGAGCGGTTCCAGCCTGATCAAGATGGAGACCATCCTGGATGCCAACCCGAACGTCTGGTTCCAGGCCTATGTCGATTCCGACCCCGACTTGATCACCGCCTTAACCGACCGAGCTTGGCAGACCGGGGTCCGGCATCTGGTGATCACCGTCGATGTCCCGGTGCCCGGCAACCGGGGGCCCAGCCTGCGCTCGGGCTTCAGCTATCCCATCCGCCCCTCGCCCCGCCTCGCATGGGACGGCCTGACGCATCCGCGCTGGCTGTTCGGCACCTTCCTGAGGACGCTGCTGACGACCGGCCTGCCGCACCTGGAAAACACCGGCGAGGCGCGCGGCCTGCCGATGATGTCGCTCAGCGCGCCGAAGCGCTCGCAGGTCCACGCGCGCCTCAACTGGGACGACATGAAATGGCTGCGCGACAAGTGGCGGGGCAAGCTGATCATCAAGGGTGTGCTGTCGCCGGCCGACGCCGCCCTTGCCGCTAAGACCGGCCTCGACGCCGTCATCGTCTCCAACCACGGCGGCCGCCAGCTCGACACGGCGGTGCCGCCCCTCAAGGTTCTCGCCGACATCGCCCGGGAAAAAGGTGACATGGCGATCCTCTTCGACAGCGGCATCCGGCGCGGCACGGACGTTCTCAAGGCCTTGGCCCTGGGCGCCGACTTCATCTTCGCCGGCCGGCCGTTTCTCTATGCGGCGGCGTTGGGTGGTGAGGCCGGTGTCAGCCACGCCATCGACCTGCTGGCGGCGGAGGTCGATCGGAATTTGGCGTTGTTGGGATGCACGGAATTGGAAGACGTTGGCGACCGTCTGGCGCCCACCCCGTCATCACCGGGCTCGATGTTTCGCCCGGGCATGACAAAAATATAGGCTAACTGAGATCGAACAACCGATCCTGTTCCCGCCGCAACCTGCAAAGCGGCATCGCCGTATCGATCTCCAGCATACCTGCCGTGATCAGCGTGTCGGCGGGCACGTCCTCCCTTAGGCGCTGGTCCGTTGCCAGGTAGTAGGGGCACGGTTGGTCTTCCGCGAAGGCGACGGCCGGAATCAGTTCCGGCCGCAACCCGGCAACCTCGTGATGATGCGCATCGGTAACGGTCAGCACCTCGCCGGCGGCGAAGTCGCGGTCCGCCCGCGCGACCAGATCGACCACCGGCCTGGAGTCCATCGCACCGGTCGGCAGGCCCAAGAGCGCGGCGGAGAGGATGGTGATCGGCGCTTCGATACCCAGCAGGTGCTGCGGGTTGTAGAGCAAGGCCGTCTTGGCGTCCACGGAGACGATGTGCCCTTTCTCGCGCAGCAGTTCCCAGGTCCGGGTGTCGTGGCAGGCGGCCAACACGAAGACGCCGCCGGCGAAGCTCGCCTCGTCCGGCCGGCGCAGGCAGTTGAAGACGTCGATGCGGCCGTCACCCGCGAGCAAGCCGCCCGCGTCGGTCCGCTGCAAGGCGTCGGCCAGTTCCGTCGGGCGCAGGATCGGCGTATGGAAGTCGGGGCGGTCGGGTAACAGGCCCGTGGCATTGGCGACGACGCCCATTTCGCAGAAGTCAGGGACCGTGCGGGTCGGCACGCCAAAACGCGCCACGGCGGCGGCGCGGGCGCCGACCAAATCCGGCCAGGACAAGTCATCATTGGACCAGAAGTCCGAAAGCCCGGAAACCGGATGACGCTGGCCGCGCCAGATCAAGGTGTCGTCATCTTCCAGAACGAAATCGTATTCGCTGGATTTGCCGGCGGCACGGATGTCCAGGCCCAGGGTCTGCGCCCAACTGATGAGACCGATCAACAGGCTCGGCTGGTCGCCGTCAACCTCCGTGTAGACCAGGCCCTTCTGACGCGCTTTGTGATGCAGGATCGGCCCGACCAGAATGGCGGCTTCTTTTGAAACCATGACCAAATGCTGTCGACGCCGGATCGCCAGTTCACCATTTGCCGCCGCGGCAGCCGGATTTCCCGTTGCCTCCACCAGCACATCCAATTCCACATTGCCGGCTTCGCTGAAATCCTCGACCATGGCGATCCTGCCGGCGTCCGCGCCGGCAACGCCAACGGCCGCCTCCATGCGCGAACGGTCCTTATCGCACAGCAGGGCGATTTCCAGGTTGGGGATGTGCCGGGCCTGGGCCAAAAGGCTGGCGCCGAAGTCGCCGACGCCGACCAGGCCGGCCCGGACGATACGCCCGCCGGCATTCGCCAACAACGCTTGATAGTTCATGAAGCCGTCCCGTTTACCCTTGTTATTTGATCGCTCCGCATCCTAAGACAAAGACCAACGCGGGAAGATTAAGGGACAGGACACCATGAGACTGCAAGGGAAAGTCGCCATCATCACCGGTGCGGCGTCGGGCATCGGCAAGGCCAGCGCAAACCTCTTTGCCGCCGAAGGGGCGACACTGGGGCTGGTGGACATCAACGAAGCCGGCGGCATCCAGGTTGCCGACGCCATCAACGCCGGCGGCGGCACGGCGAAATTCATCACGGTCGACGTGTCCGATGCCGGGCAGTTGGAAGCCGCCATCGAAGACTTCGCCGCGGCCTTCGGCGGCATCGACATCCTCTACAACAACGCCGGCGGCGCGACGCCGCGCGACGACCACCTGCTCAACATGCCCCTGGATGAATTTGACAAGGCCATCGGCCTCAACCTGTTCGGCCCCTTCGCCGGCTGCCGGTTCGTCATTCCGCTGATGGAAAAGCGCGGCGGCGGCTCGATCATCAACACCGCCTCGATCCGATCGATGGTCGGCACCTCGGGGGCCGACGGCTACACGTCGGCGAAAGGCGGCATTGTCACCCTGACCCGGGCCCTGGCCGTGCAATGCGCCGCCAAGGGCATCCGCGTCAACGCCATTGCGCCGGGCGCGGTGCTGACCGAGCGGGTCAAGGCATTGATGGCCGGCGGCAATGATTCAGGGCCGGACCGGAAAATGATCGAGCGGCACCTCTTGGGCTTGGGCGAGCCGGAAATGGTCGCCCCGGCGGCACTGTTCTTCGCCAGTGATGAGTCGAAATGGATCACCGGTCAGATTTTGCCCGTGGACGGCGGCGCTTGTATCAATTAGATCAAGGTTGGGCATTCCGTGCGCGCTCGCGTCATTCCCGCGAAAGCGGGAATCCAGGGCGACGACACGGGTTTGCCAATCTGGATTCCCGCTTTTGCGGGAATGACATGTATCGTTTGGCACCCGCTCCATAGCGGCCCATTTGATGGCGGAACACGAAAGCGCCGGTGCCACGCAGACCAAAAGGGAGACCCACCATGCCCCCAGCCCCCTATCTGTTCATCGCGTCGATGGACGTGGAGCCCGATAAGCTCGACATCTTCAACGACGTTTACGACACCGAACACTGCCCCATGCTGCTGAAGGTGCCGGGCGTCGTCGAGATCACGCGGTTGTCGCAAGAGCCCCTGAAGCTCAGCATGGGCGGCGAGATTATGGAGATCGTCGCCGAGGGCGAGCCCAACTTCGCCGCGTTTTATTGGATCGACAGCCCCGACGTGCTGACCTCGGACGCCTGGGCCGACGCCATCGAAGACGGCCGCTGGCCGGAGCACGTGCGGCCCTACACGAAGAACCGGCGCCACGTGCTGCGCAAGGTGATGTAAACAGGCATTGGGCCAACTAAACAGGCACCGGGCCAACGAAGGAACCACAGCTATTTCCACGTCAAGTTCCAATACCGCCGTGGTCGCCACCGGCGGCGGCATCGCCCTTCTGGCGGCGCTGACCTTTTTCTGGGGCACCAACTGGCCGTTCATGAAGACGGCGCTGGCGGAAATCCCCATCTGGTGGTTCCGCACCTTCTGTCTGACCGGTGGCGGCATCAGCCTGTTGACGATCGCGCATTTTTCCGGCCAAGGGCTGCGCCTGCGCCGCTGGGAGATCGGGCCTTTGTTGCTGTGCACCTTGTTCGGGGTACTCGGCTGGCATTTGTTCTCCGCCTACGGGGTGTCGCAGATGCCGGCGGGCCGGGCCGTGATCATCGCCTTCACCATGCCGGTCTGGGCCTCGATCATGGGCGCCAAGGTGCTGAACGAACCGCTGACCAGATCGAAGCTTTGGTCCCTGGCCTTCGGCATGGCCGGACTGGCGGTGCTGATCGGACCGGACCTGGTCGATCTGAAGACCGCCCCCATTGGCGCCATGCTGATGTTGGGCGCGGCCCTGGCCTGGGGGATCGGCACCATCTTGTTCAAGAAGTTCGACTGGGCGGCGCCGACCGTCGCCCTGGCCGGCTGGCAGTTGTCCTTCGCCGCCGTGCCCATCGCCATCGGCGCGTTCTTTTTTCAGGCCCCGCCCGACTGGTCGGCGGTCAGCGGCCGGGCCTATT
>CAZQPC010000035.1:0-22342 GCA_964595005.1 uncultured Magnetovibrio sp. | reverse complement strand
ACCCGATTGGCAGACGGGTGCCTGGCATGCCCACCGCGATGACGACCACCACCACAATCAGTCGGTACTGGCGGCACGGTTGCCTGAACTTGCCAATATCCTGAGTAACATTCGCGGCGGCTGGACCGGTCTCAGGGCGACCACGCCGGACCGCTTGCCGGTGGTCGGTGCGGTGCCGGACCGGACCGCCTACAGCCGGGATTACGCGGAATTTCATCACCGGCGAACGGTTAAGGACGGGCCAGCCCCGACCTACCGGCCGGGCCTGTTCGTGCTTTCCGGGTTGGGGTCGCGCGGCTTCATGACCGGGCCCTTGGCAGCAGAAGTCCTGACCAGCTTGATCCTCGGGACGCCGCTGCCGGTGGCTAAATCCGTGCTGGCGGCCGTGCATCCGGGGCGCTTCCAGATGCGTGCCCTGCGCAAGGGAAAGACGTGATCGAGGCTTGCGGGTCCACCGCGCCGGGATCACTATGCGGTCTCTGACAAAGGAGACACCATGCGCCTGCAACTTGCCACTTGGCCGGAGGTTGACGAATACCTGAAGACGTCGACGGGGATCATCGTGCCCATCGGTTCGACGGAACAACATGGCCCGACGGGGCTCGTCGGCACCGATGCCCTGACCGCCGAAGCCATCGGCCAACGGCTGGGCGATGAGGTGGGCGCCATGGTGGCACCGACCATCAGTGTCGGCATGGCGCAGCATCACCTGGGGTTTTCCGGTTCCATGACGCTGAGGCCGACAACGCTGATTGCGGTGGTCAAGGACATGATCGATTCGCTGACTGTGCACGGCTTTGACCGGTTCTTTTTCGTCAATGGCCACGGCGGCAATATCGCGACGGTGAACGCGGCTTTTTCCGAGGTTTACGCCGATAGCAGCCTGGGCGGGGCTTCGAACCGGGCGCCGGTGAAATGCGTGCTGCATAACTGGTTCGTCATGCCCGGCGTGACGAAGTTGGCGGCTGAGCTTTACGGCGTCGCGGAGGGCCATCATGCGACGGTTTCCGAGGTGTCGGTGACCTACGCCCTGTTCCCAGACGTGGCGGCCCGGGTGCGCAACGCGCCATTGGAACCGGAGATCGCGCCGGAAGGGGACATTTACGATGCCGCCGATTACCGCCGCAGCTTCCCCGATGGCCGTATCGGCTCAAACCCGGGCCTGGCCGACGCGGAACACGGCGAGCGGTTCATGGCTGTCGCCACCGCCGATCTGGCCGTCAACTACCGGGAGTTCACAGCGTCCTAGCCGCCCTGAATGGCCGGCAGCAGCGTCACCTCGTCACCATCGGCCAAGGCGTAGCCGGCGCGCTCATCGGGCACCACGGCCTGGCCGCCAACCAGTGACGTGTAGGCTTCTTCTTTGGGCAGGCTGATCTTCGCCATGACGTCCGCCAACGAAGCGCCCGCCGGCACGTCCATTTTGGCCTCACCGTATTCGTCGAACCCGGCCGGCATGGCGCCAGCCGGTGACAGCAGTTTGACGCGAACCTTCATCAGACCCCGACGCGGTCCAGGGTCTCGTTGGTCGGCACGCCGTCGGCGGTCCAGCCGCGCAGCTCATAGTATTCCGGCAGCATCTTATCAAGCTCCGTCACACGGCCCTTGGCGACTCCGGACTTGGCGGCTTCCTTGAGGAAGCGCTCCGGCAGCGTGTCGTCGGCGCTGGTCATGCCGGCCCGCAGGTTGAACTGGCGCTCGATGGTATAGGTGCGTTCGCCCGCTTCCAGCATGCGCGCCTCGTCCCAACCGCCGCCGCAGGCGGCATCGACCTGGGCCGCCATGTCGGCTATGTCCCAGGCGTTACCGGAGAACGCACAGAGCCCCGTGTTATCCTTGGCCGCGTTGGCGTCCTGGGTGTCCTTGACGATCTGGGCCTTGCCGTCGGCGCGCACGTGGGTGAAATCATCGGTGAAGGGCGCGGCCCGCATGTGACAGGCTCCCCGGTTCGACGTCGCATAGGCCAAACCCATGCCCTGCATGGCGCGGGTGTCGTAGCCGGGAATCTCCTGGCCCTTGACGACGATGGCGAACTCCGGATGGCCGTACTTTTCACACAGCCGCCGGGCCCCCAGTCCGATATCGGCGCCGATGCCTTCGCCGGCGATGATCATTTCGGTCACCTTGGTCATGGCTTCCGCATTGCCGAACTTCAGCTCAATGCCGCCCGTGTCTTCCTTGGTGATGGCGCCAACCTCGTAAAGTTCCATGGCCGCCGAGATCGAACCGCCCAGCGAGATCGGGTCCATGCCGTCTTCGTTGCAGAGCGCATTGGCATAGGTGGCGGCATCGAGATCGCTGCAACCGACCATGGGGGCAAGGGCAAAGATGCTTTCGTATTCCAGTCCGCCGATGGCCTTGCCGTACTTGTCCTTGGCCTCGTCAGAACCGACGGAATAATGCTCGGGGTCGATCTTGGCAATCCGGCCGCAGCCGATGGAACACGCAAAGCAAGCCTTGGTGGAAATCAGGTTCGGCTTGCCGTCGGAACGCCGGGGCGTATGCGCCGTCTTCACCTTGACCGCATCGTGGCCGTCGAACTGCACGTCACGGCTGTTTCGGGTCGGCAGGGACCCGTAGGCGTTGGTGTTGTCCATCATGGCATGCGTCCCAACCCGGCCGAGGCGTTCGCGGGCGGCGTGGGTGTCTAGCTTCTGGCGCATTTCCGCGACCACCTTCATGAAGCGCGCCGGATCATCGACGGCGACCCCTTGGGTGCCGCGGACCGCGACGGCCTTCAGGTTTTTCGACCCCATCACGGCACCGACGCCGGAGCGTCCGGCGGCCCGATCCTTGTCGTTCATCACACAGGCGAAGCGCACCATGGCTTCGCCGGCACGGCCGATGGAAGCGACCCGGATCAGCGGGTCATGGTGCTTGGTGCGGATCGCGTCCTCGGTGACCCAGACGGTCTGACCCCAGAATTCACCGGCATCCAGAATCTGCACGTTGTCGTCCCGGATCAGCAGATAAACGGGTTTCGGCGACTTACCCTCGAAGATGATGAAATCCCAGCCGGCCAGCTTCAATTCGCCGCCGAAATAGCCGCCGGAGTTGGAACTGGCGATGGCGTCGGTCAGCGCCCCCTTGGTGGTCACCGACCAGCGCCCGCCGGTCGACGCCATGGTGCCGGTCAAGGGGCCGGTGCCGATGATCATCTTGTTTTCGGGCGACAGGGGATCGACGGCCGGGTCCATTTCCTCAAAAAGGTATTTCGTCGCCAGGCCGCGCTGCCCCAGGTACAAATCCGCCCATTCCTGGTTCAGGGGTTCGCTTTGCGCCGTGCCTTCCGTCAGGTTGACCCTGAGAACCTTGCCTTGCCATCCGCCCATCATGCCACTCCTTCTCATGCAAGCCGGCGCGGAACGAACCGCGCCGGGATAAATTCTTTCTCATATATTGGTCATTCAGGGCCTTGGGTAAAGGATTCTTATTTGGCCCCTCAGGCGCCGGGCGCTGACGCCGTTCGCTTGGCTTTCGGACGCCGCGCTGCAGGAAATCTCAGGAGAAAAACTCAAGTAACTGATCGCGCACCTCACCCGGCGCTTCTTCGGCCAGATAGTGACCGCTGTTCACGTCACCGCCCGAAACCTCGCTATCGCAGTAACGCCGCCAGATATCCAGCGGCTCATACCATTTGCCGATCTTCCCCTTCGCCCCCCACAGCACCAGCAGCGGGCATTGAATTTTCTCACCGGCGTCGCGGCTCAGGCGGTCGTCGTCCAGGTCAATGGTCGCGGCGGCCCGGTAGTCTTCGCACATGCCACGGATCATGTCCGGGTTCCGCGCCGCCGCCAGATAGTCGGCCAGGGCGTCCGGGTGAAAGAAGCCGTCGTCCTTGGGCTCGCGCGATACATGAGCGCGGAACCAGTCGTCCGGGGCCGCATTGATCACCGTTTCAGGAAACGGATGGGGCTGGGCGAACCAGAACCAGTGGTAATAGCCCATGGCGAAGGCCATGTCGGCGCGTTCGAAATGTTCAATGGTCGGGATAATGTCGAGCACCGCCAGCTTGCGGACCCGGTCTGGAAAATCCAGAGCCAGCCGGTGCGCCACCCGTGCGCCGCGGTCATGACTGCCAACCGAAAACGCGTCATGGCCAAAATGCGCCATGACCTGGACCAGATCGCCGGCCATTTGGTGTTTTGAATAGGCGGCATGATCGGGCGACGCCTCTGGCTTGAACGATTGCCCATAACCGCGCAGGTCGGGGCAGACGACGGAGAAATGCGCCGCCAGGGCCGGCGCCACGGCGTGCCACATGGCGTGGGTCTGGGGATTGCCGTGCAACAACAACAGGGGCGGCCCCGATCCGCCGCGGCGCAGGCGGATGGCGCCACCGTCGATGGTGATGGTCTCTAAGGCAAAGTCATCAAAAAAGGGCATGAGATTGTCGGCCTCTCTGATGCGTAATAATCCGCCAACATTGGTGCCATCATACGGACGCTAGCACAAATGCCGTCTGCTTTGTCTTGGCGCGCAGGCAAATTCGGACGCCGATTGCCATTTCCGCTGCTGACGTGAAACGGACACGCGCTATGCGCAATAGCTGCTCAGGCCCATATGCGATCCAGGGTATCGAACAGGGCTTTGCCGCTGAACGGCTTCGATAGGGATGTTGTCGCGCCAATAGTTTCGGCGGCACGCAATATATCTCCGCGCTTTGATCTGCCGAAGCCGCCCGACATTGCGATCACCGGGACATCCAAATCCTCGGCTCGAACCATCCGGATGCCTTCAATACCACCCACGCCCGCCATGAAGATGTCCATAAAAATGGCGTCGAAATGGGATTTCTTGAAGCCTCGGAGGCCGTCCTCAACGGATCGGGCAGTTACGACCTGGCATCCCAACCTGGAAACCAGGGAGCCAATCAGCTTAGCGATGGTTTCATCGTCATCGACGATCAATATTCGCCGCCCCTTATGCTTCGGTTCCATCATTCGCCTCCAAAATCCGGGGTAAAATCATCCAGTTACCCCCGCCAGTTGCCCCCGGATGAGAACACCACAAAACGTCGGCACGGTATAATGGGCATTTGGGTATTACGGGGGGACCAAATGGATACATGGGTATACGGGCGGTATACGGGCGGTATACGGGCGGTATACGGGCGGTATACGGGCGGTATACGGATGGTATCCGATCAATTGCCGATACCAGCTAACGTTGGCCACACGTGCGAAATGCAAACTTCTTTAAAACAGTCGCCGTATCGGAACGGTCCGTAACGCCGTGGTTGGCGATGGCCTCCAATCGAAATCCGTCGAAAATTGGGCAGGCGTTATTGGATACGAAAAGGGCCCTTCCTGGAGGGGCCCTTTTGCTAGATTTGTATGGAAGCCAAACGCTAGTTGCTGATCAACCGGTAACGGCGTTCGTCATAGAGGCTGCCGGTCAACATATTGAGGACAAACTGCGGATCGGCATTGACGCCGCTTGCCGCCTTAATTCCGGATAGTTCATCGCGGAACGCCTTTTTCTCCGGCGTCACTTGATGCGCCGCCTGTGAGGCGGCCGTGTCCCACATTTCAACGACGGTCATGTGGTTCGAGCGGTTCGATTGGGTCAGTACGTCGAACCTCATGTTGCCGCCATGGGTCCGGCCGAACTTCGCCAAACCGACCAGCATCTCATTCCCACAGGGCCCGTTCGGATCGACTTGGCGTTTGCACGGCGCAAACTGTTCCGGCGGAATGATGTCGGCATGGGTCAACACATAGATCGTCGAGCCGTTGCCTTTGGCGACTGATTTTGGATCGGCCGCGACCAGCCCCACATGGGGGCGTTCGTCGTAAGGCGCGTATAAGTGCGGCTCCAGGGCATTGCGAAACGCAACGGTATGGGCCGCCGCGGCGTGCGCCGCGCGGGCTTCGGGGCCGGTCCAGGCTTCCATGATGACGAAGTGGTTGCCGCGGATGATCCGCTGCAGGCCTTCGAAACGCAGGTTGCCTTTTTCCCGTTTGCTCTTCGCCGTTTGAGCCTTGATCAACGCGGCCACTTGATCGGCCGTACCGGCGGCGGCCTCTATGTAGGTGACAATAAATGTCGGCTTATCCGACAACATCGTCCCGTCGCGTAGTTTCGTGTCCGCCATGGCAATCGAAGACATGCCGAACACCAAAACCAAGAAGCTCAGAATCAACTTTATTGAACGCTGCATAAATTTTATCCCCAAATTAATTCGCCACTCCCTGGGTTCGTTCCCCAAGGGTTCAACCCTCATTGGTCGCTGATAACCCGACCCGCATTAAGGATACTTCGATGATGCGGAAATCGCGTTTTGGAGTTAAAGTTGTAACTCTCATAGTTGTATGAGAATTCAGTACCAACGATCGACGCCAATTTCAGAGCATATTATTCATGCGGCTGGACCAAGAAATCTCGCCGTCGGCATGGACCGGGCCCAAGGCCTGTGCCAGAACGTAGACGGAGGTCGCTGTCACCCGCACCGAGGTCTTGGCGGCCCCACGGACGGGAGGGAACCATGTCCCAGCAGGAATTTCAGGCCGACGTTGCCCTGGTCACTGGCGCCACCTCGGGGATCGGCCGGGCCGTCGCCCGGGCGCTCGGTCTGGCCGGCGCGAAGACCGTATTGAACGGCATTGGCCGCGCCGCCGCCGAAGACGTGATCGCCGATATTGAGGCCGCCGGCGGTGCCGCCGCTTTCACAGATGGCAGCTTGGCCGACAAGGATGGCTGGAAGGCGGTCCTGGCCGACGCCGTTGGGGCTTTCGGCCCGTTCTCCGTGTTCGTTCATTGCGCCTCGCCGCCGCGCGACGAGCAGCAGACGGTCCTGAAGGTCAGCGAGGACGAATGGGACGCCATGGTCAACACCAACCTGCGCTCAGGCTTCTTTCTGGCCCAGGCCATTGCCCGCAGCATGCGCCAATCGCACATGCGCGGCCGCATGGTGTTCATGACGTCGCTGCACGCCCACACGCCCCGCAACCTGCCTCACTACAGTGCGTCGAAGGCCGGCCAGGCCATGGTCGTCCGGGAATTGGCGCGCGCGCTGGGCTCCGACGGCATCCGGGTCAACGGCATCGCACCCGGCGCCATTCCGGGCGGCGGGTTCAAGGCCGATGTCACCACCTTGGAGAAGCAAATCCCCATGGGCCGCACGGGGACACCGGAAGACGTGGCCAGCGCCACGCTGACCTTGTTGTCAGACCAACACTGCGGCTATGTCAGCGGCGAGATTCTCGCCGTCGACGGCGGTCTGGCGCACTACAACTGGCTTGAGCGGCCGGACAACCTGGATTGAGCGGCCGCCGACCCGCGCAAAAACCCAGCCTCAAACATCGACCCAGCCGTCGGCCGTTTTCAGGCGGTGCGCCACCTTGTTGCTGACGGCCAGGGTTTGATCGATGAAACAGCCCTTCTTGGCGACCTCGACGAGGCGGATTTTGTCGGCCTCCGACGCGCTGCTTTCGAACTCAATATCGAAACCGAAGCCGACGGGTGCCGATTCGTAAGGATCGCGCCCCACCTGTTCGGCTTTCCAGTGCATGCGGGCCGATACGGCCAGGTCCTCAACGGGAATATTCAGGCGTTTTCCGAAGGCCCGGATCTGCGTCATGATGCAGCCGATGAAGCCGGCCGTGAACAGGGCCAGGGGCGGCGGGGCGGTGCCGTCACCGCCGTGAAACGGCCCTTCGTCGGTGGCCAGTTGAAATTCTTCGCCTTGGCCCGGCCAACGAACGTTAATGTCGTTGCGCATCTTGCCGGAGGCCACGCCGCGCCCTTCAAAGACAATTTCGAATTTCGATTTGTCGTCGCTCACGTTGCACTCCCTATGCTTGCGGCGCTCATGAAATCATCTCCGCCGTTACATCCTTGCTTCCAGGGGTAGGAAAAAAGTGAACGTTGCGCCTTCGCCCTGCACGCTTTCCACATGGACATCACCACCGTGGGCATCAACGATCCGTTTGACGATGGCCAAGCCCAGGCCGGTGCTTTTCTCGCCGGCCGTCGGTTTCGAGCTGAGTTTTTCAAAAGCCGTAAACACTCTGTCGACTTCGTCCGCGGGCAGGCCCTGTCCATGATCACGAACCGCCAGGGCGACCGAGGCGCCCCGCAGGGAAACGGACGTCTCGATCAAGCTGTCGGGCGGAGAAAATTTAACCGCATTGGTCAACAAATTGTCGATCACTTGGTGGATACGGGCGCGGTCAAAGGCGAAGGTCGGCACATCGCCGATGTCGGTTTGAATGGTAATTCCCTTCGCGTTGGCGCTGAAAGCCACCAATTCGATCCGGCTTTTAAGCACGTCGCCCAGGTTTCCGACCTGCCAATCGAGATCAAATTCGCCGCTTTCGATGGCTGAGACGTCCAGCAGATCGTTCAACAGATCGAGCATCTGGTCGCTGACCTGGTTAATGGAGGTGACGAATTCCTTCTCCTTTTCCTGGTCCAAATCCAAATCCATGATCATTTGGGTCATGACCCGGATGGCGCCCAGCGGATTGCGCAGATCGTGCGCGGCCATGCCCATGAATTTGTTCTTCAGCTCATTCAGGTCCTGCAGTTCGATATTCATCCGGGCCAGTTCTTCCTGGGTCTCCTTCATTTCCGTCAAATCGACATGCAGATCGACGCGCCCGCCATTCGGCAACTGCCGCGACGCGACGCGGACCCAGCGCTCACCGATCAGGGGCATTTCAAAGACGCTGCGTTTCTTCGTCCGTTCCGCCAACTGCTCGCGCACCCATTCGTCCACACGGTCGGCGGCGGCGGGAAACTCGCCGCGTTCCGCGCCGCCGCGCAAAAATCCCTCGTAGGGCAATCCCGGCGCGATCAGATCGAAGGCGTTCGGATAGAGGTTTCTGATCTTGGCGTTGAACAGGACAATCCGCCCTTCGGGGTCGGTGACAAGAAACCCGTCGCCGATGGTTTCGATAGCGGTCGACAGACGGTCCTTGCTCTCTTGCAGGGCAACTTCGGCCCGCTTGCGCCCGACGGCGTTTTCCTTGAAGACGACCAGGGCCTTCTCCATGTCGCCGATCTCATCGGTGCGCCCCGACGCCGGCACGTCGAGATCCAGATCCCGTTCCGCCAACCGGTTCATGATGCCCGTCATAACTACCAAAGGCCGGGAAAGGCCGGCGGCAAACCACATGCCAACGGCGGTGACGACGACACCGATGATCAGCCCGGCGATCAAAAGCAGCCGGCGCATTTCAGCCACCGGGGCCAGAATCTCGGCAAGTTCGATTTCCGCGATCATCGCCCACCCCTGACCGGCGAAGCTGATCGAGGTATAGGTGAGAAGCCAGGCGATGCCTTTGCCGTCGACCACCTGTTTGACGCCGGAGACGCCCTCCAGGGCCGTATGAACGACCTCCGCCGGCTTCTTGGTTTTCAGGATCTCGGAGTCCTTTGAAAAGCGGGTGTCGTTGCGGACCAACAAATCCAAGCCGACCAGATAGGCGCGCCCCGTTTTGCCCATGCCCGTGGACACCTGCATGATCTCGTTGATCCGGCCGATGGGCATCTGGAAGGCCAGCACGCCAAGAAAATTATCCTCATCATCGATCACCGGCGTGGCGATGAAACTGGCTGGTGCGCCGTCGCTCGGCTCATAGGCCTTGAAATCGAAAAACGCCTGAAAATCCGGAAACTTGTTGAAGGCCGTGGTCCGAAAGGCGTGGCCCAAATCGGTGCTGCGCCAACGCCCGGTGGCCAAATTGGTGGCGTAATCCTTCTCCTTGATGACCGTATAAATTAGGTTTCCCTCTGGATCGAACAGGAAAACGTCGTAGTAGCCCCTTTGTTCCAGGAACTGGCGGAACCAGGGATGGTAGATGCCGTGAATACCGCTATATCCCGAACCATCGCCAGCGTCATCGAGAAGTTCCTTTTCGCCCTTCGGATGGGGATTGTCGTGGATGTATAATTTCTGCAGTACTTTCTCGGCATCACCATCCAGTCCGGACCAGGCGTCGGCCAACAGGGTCAGCGCATCATGCACGGTCTTATCCGCCGCCATGAGCGACAAATCCTGACGAATGGAGCGCAAATACCGGCCAAGCGAGGCCTTGCGGCTTTCCAGAATTTCGACCGATTGACGTTCCGCCGCCCGGCGCAGCTGCTTCTTCGAAATGTGATAGGCGGCGACACCGGTAACCAGGGCCGCGCTCAAGGCCATGGTAACGATCGTCAAAGGGTATTTCGTCGTTAGCCGCAAGATCGTGCACCTTCGGCAGCCGGGCTGAATGTCCCAAACGTATTTTGGGATGGGGTGGTAATACTTACCTTGCCCGGCAAGTTGAGCGGCTTGGCGGCCAGATTGCAACAGTTGTAGTCGGCGGCATCGAGCGAAAATTCACCCTGTCCGATCCTGCGCGGGAGTTCGTCATCGTTGATTCGACCATGGCGGAGGCCTGCAGTCTCGCCGGCGCCACGGATCGGGCTCAAATCAAAATGAACCGCCGGCTCCGACCGCCGAGCGGCTTCTTTAGCCGGATCGGCCATGCCTTCTGAAATTCAACCGCACGCCATCCGACTGACCGAAACCGGCCGGCCCCGTCACGCCTCGCCGGCAATCAAATCGGCGCATTTTTCGCCGACCATGATGCTCGGCGCGTTGGTGTTGCCCGACGGCATGGTCGGGAAGATCGACGCGTCGGCGACGCGCAGGCCATCGATGCCATGGACCTTGAGCGTGTCGTCGACCACCCCGTCCTGGCCCATGCGGCAGGTGCCCATGGGATGGTAGGCGGTTTCGGAGTTCTCCCGGATCCACTGCTCGATCTCGTCGTCCGTCTCAACGTCCGTGCCGGGCTTGATCTCCTCGCCGCGGAACTTGTCCAGCGGTGCTTGGTGGGCGATCCGGCGGACCATCCTAACCCCGGCGATCTGGGTTTCGCGGTCGATGCGCTCATGCATGAAGTTGAAACGGATAGCCGGCGCCTGGGCCGGGTCCGATGAACGGATATGGATCGAACCCAGGCTTTCCGGGCGCAACTGGTAGCTGGTCAGGGACATGGCCGGAAACGGCTGCAGCTTGCGCCGCTTGGCGTCCTTGATGGCATAAGGGACCAGATGCAACTGAACATCGGGGCTGGCCAGTTCCGGCCGGGTTTTCAGGAACGCCAGCATGGGCGCCGACGGCAAGCTGAGGAAGCCGGAGCGATTGAACAGATACCGCGCCACCTCAGCCCACAGGCGGGGTCCCGACGCGCGCTCATTGTATGAGATGCCGGGCTGGGTGATCTTCCATTGCAGCCGGGCGATGATGTGGTCGCGGAAATTTTCTCCGACCGCCGGCAGCTCATGCTTGACCGGAATGCCATGGGCGTGCAGCACCTCGGGCCGCCCGATGCCGGACAGTTCCAGGATTTGCGGCGAACACACGGCACCGGCAGAGACGATTACCTGGTTGGCGGCTCGCGCCTGGACGGTACGGCTGCCGCGCACGTATTCGACGCCGACACATCGCTTGCCCTCCAAGATGACCTTTCGGGTCATCGCTTCGGTGACAATCTCCAGGTTTTGGCGGTGCTTGGCCGGGCGCAGGTAGCAATGCGCCGTGCTCATGCGCCGGCCGCCCAGGATCGTCGCCTGGGTCCGGACCACGCCTTCCTGATCGGCGCCGTTGTAGTCGGCATTGCGCGGGTAGCCGGCGGCCTCGGCGGCTTCGAAAATGGCGTCGTAAAGGGGGTTCTCGTCGGCGATCTCACTGACCCCCTGGGGGCCGTCCGCGCCGCGCAGGTCATCACCCCCCTTTTCGTAGCTTTCCATGCGCTTGAACACAGGTGCCAGGTCTTGCCAGCTCCAGCCGCGGTTCCCCAACTGGCCCCAGGTGTCGTAGTCCAGATGCTGGCCGCGCACCCACACCAGGCCGTTGATGGACGACGACCCGCCCAGCAATTTGCCCCGCGGCACCGGGATCTGACGGTTCGCGGTGTTCTCCTCCGGCTCGGAAAAGAACCGCCAGTTGGGACCCGGCTGATCGATCAGCAACCCGAAACTGATCGGCAGGCTGGTGTAATGATGGCGGGCCTTGCCGGCCTCCAGAAGCAACACCCGGTTGGCCGGGTTCTCGCTCAACCGCGACGCCAGGGCGGCGCCGGCCGAACCGGCGCCGACAATGATGAAGTCGTATGGGGTGTCGGGTGTCGAAGTCATGCCGGTTTCAGCTCCCTGCGGACATTTTCAATGGACCGCTTTGCGGCACCGAAGCAGCCTAGCGCGATGCTGCGCGTCGCGACAAGCGTCGCCACGGTCCGTGAACGGCGGAACCGAACCGAAAATATCAGAATGAAAACCTTACGTTGCGACGAAGCCGCGCCGGTCGCCGCCGTCGAAGGGAACGGAGCGCCGGCGGCGGTCGGGGCCGAAGAAGCTGTGGGTGCGGACAAAGGCACGGGTCGAATCGATGACCGCGCACAACCGGCCATAAATGGTATTCGCCGAGACGGGCTTGGCCAGAAACTCCGTCATCCCGGCGTCGCGGGCCTTCATCACGTGATGCCTTTCGGAATGCGCCGTCACCATGACGACGGGCACGAACGGATTGGGCGAATTGTCGTCATTGCGCACCAGGCGAAGGAATTCCAGGCCGTCCAGGTCATGGGACCAGTCGCAGAGAATAATGTCGGCGGGCGCATGCAAAAGGCTCTGGTATGCCTCGTGCGGGTCATCGGTGATGTTCAGTTTGGAAACACGAAAGGTCCGAAAGACCTGCTTCATGAGGCTCTGCATGAGCGACTGCTTTTCCAAGATCAGGATGTTCAACCCGGAAATGTCGTAGGCCGGGTGGCCGCGGCCCCGGTCGCGCGTTGAAATCTGATTCATTTTATTTTTGTCCCCTCGGCATGCCGCCGCGACGGCGGACATACGCCCCCTATTTGATCCCCCGTCTGTTTTCGGCAATTGGCCTTACAGGAACCTTACGCGACTTCGGAAAGCTACGCCGCGGCGCTCGGGCGCGCCGACACGGCCTGATACCAACGCTGCAGGTTGGCGGTTTCCTCGGAAGGCCGCTTCTTGACGATTTTGGCGAAATCGACGGCGATGAGGGCGGCAATATCGGCAATGGTAAATTCATCACCGGCGACGAATTCGCTGTCTCCCAGGCGTCCATCCATCAGGGCGAAGAACAGATCGACGCGTCGCAGGCCGCGTTCCGCCAGGGCCGGGATCTGGTCGAAATTCTCCGGCCCGGAGATCGCCCGGCCGGCGAAGAATTCGACCGTGTTGCGGACCGCGTCAGCGGCCGGCTGCATGCCTTCCAGTTCCATGCGGCGATGCCACATCTCCACCTGGGCCTGCCCCAGATCGCCGCGGCCGAACAGATTGGGTTCCGGGTGAAGGGCGTCCAGATAGCGGCAGATGGCGACGGATTCGGTCAACAGCGTGCCGTCATCCAACAACAGGGCCGGCACTTGAAGGCGCGGATTGATCGCCTTGTAGTCGTCGCCCATCTGTTCCTTGGTGCCCAGATCGACGGGGATTATCTGCAAATCGATACCCTTCTCGGCAGCGAACACTCGAACCCGCCGGGCGTTCGGCGCCATTTTGAAATCATAGAGTTTCATATGGTCTCTCCCGTCTGTCGATTGCGGCGCGCAGTATCCGGTCGCCATCGCAGACCGGCAAGGGTACCGCGTTTCAAAAATTTTGATCGCCGCAGGTATTTGTTGGACCCGCCCGGGCCAGCCGGGGTAAGAACGGGGTACCGCGCCCCGCGCACCCGCCGACCAAGGAGCCGCCATCTTGCCGACCACCGTCACCGCCGAAATCGCGCCCGGCGAACTGATCGATAAGATCACCATTCTGGAGATCAAGCTGGAACGCATTACCGACGCGGCAAAACTGGCCAACGTGCGCGCCGAATGGGACGTACTGAGCGCCTCGCGCGATGCCAATCTGGCGGCCTCCGACGCTTTGAGCGGCCTGGCCGCCCGGTTGAAGGAAATCAACGAACGCCTGTGGGTGATCGAAGACGATATCCGCGATTGCGAACGGGCTCAGGATTTTGGCGATACGTTCATCGAACTGGCCCGGTCCGTCTATCGCACCAACGACCAGCGTGCCCAAACGAAACGAGAAATCAATGAACTGCTGGGCTCGACGCTGATGGAAGAGAAATCCTACGCCGCCTACTAAGCCCCTGAGGAGCGCGCGTTCATGAAGCTGTTCCAACTGCAGGACCGGGTGTGGACCTGGCGGCGCCGGAAAAGGCCGGGACCGGCGCGCGGCGTTCTGCTGATCTCCGGCGGCGGGCTTGGCGACACGGTGATGCTGTCGCTGGTGGTGGCGCATTTCCGCGCGCTGGCGGCGGACGATGAACCGGTGCGGATTGTGCTCAACAAGGGCGCCGACAAGATGGCGTTTCTTTTGCCGTCCGATGTTGAGGTCGAGAGTGTGGACCTGCAGCGCCTGCGTACGGACCTGAGCTATCGGCGCCAGACCATGCAAGCGCTCTATACGGCCCATTACCGTCTCGTCGTGCATACGGATTTCCGGCGCCATCCGCACCTGGACGAGGCCTTGGTGATGGCCTGCGCCGCGCCGCAAAGCTTCGCCATGGAACCCCGGCCGTGGCGCAAGTACGCAGCCGCGCTGAAGGCCAACCGGCGCCTCTACGACCGATTGTTCGATAGCGGTCCGGCCCGCGTCGATAAGATCCGGCGCTGGCACGCCTTCGCCGAATGGCTGCTGGAAAAGCCACTGCCGCTACCCGTCTTCCAACTTCCCGCCGACCGTCCATTCCCCGCATCCGAGGAACCGTCGCCATTGGTGATTATCCAGCCGTTCTCGGCGGTGGCGGAAAAGCAAAGCCCGCCGGACCTCTATCGAAAGATCATCGCCGCCCTGCCCGACGGATATGCGGTGGCCATCGCCGGCGCCCCGTCGGACCGTGATCAAAACCCGGCCTTTGAAGATATCCTGGGGCTGCCCAACGTCAGCTTCGAGAGCGCGACGTTTGAAGACCTGACACCGCGCCTGCGGGCCGCCCGGCTGGTGATCTCCGTGGACACGGCCTGTATGCACCTGGCCGCCGTCGCCGGCGCCCCGACCCTCTGTCTGGCCAGCGCCGCTTATGTCGGGGAAATCGTCCCCTATGACGCAGAGATATCGCCCGCCAACGTTCGTTTCGTCTATCAGTCCATGCCCTGTGAGGGCTGTCTGGGCGATTGTTCCCTGGCGCCGGAAGGCGGCATGTATCCTTGCGTGGCGCGCATTGACGAGGTGGCGGTTTTGGACGCCGTCGCTGAGATTCTTCAATCGCCGTCGTCTTCCTCCGCCGGCCACTGACCGATGCGGCGCTGGCGCAGGATCATCAAATCAACGGTCGTGAAGTGCCGGAATACAGGGCTCGCGCCGTCCCGGTAAAGCCACAGGAAGCCGTGCTGGCGGTCTGGCATGACGTGGCGCACATCGTCGAAAGCACGCACTTCCAATACCATGGGCGCCTTGCTGTCTTCGGTGACGCTTTTCCAGCGCACGATGGTATTGGTAATCTCCATTTCGCCGGGCACCGGGCGGACGGTCACATTCTGCTCCGTCGGCGCGCCATAGCGTGCCGTCAGATGTTCGACCATATCGATAAAGGCCGACGCCGGGTACATGACGTGGGCCTGCGACACCTGACCATCGTCGTAGCGGATCACCGCCCGGCCGCCCCGGTAGATGGTCTCGTCATCGGCCAGTTCCAGGGCCGCCGAAATGGCCGCCGGCCAGTTGACCGGGTCCATGCAAAAGCGCGCGCCAAGACCCGGCTTGTCGATACAGCCTTCGGGTGCCTGGGCGGTCGAATCGAAGGGCTGATCCAACTGCACCGTGCCGCCAAGATCGAACCGGGTGGCGCGCAGCGGCGGATTGAAAATTCCCTTCAATGTGCGGGCCGGCGGCGGCGGAATTGAAATCACCAGGCCGGTGCCCTTCTTCGTCTCCGTTTCCGCGCCGGCGGCGCCCGTGGGTGTCAGATGAACCGCGATCAGAAATGCCAACACTAAGGCCCAAGAAAACCGCATGATCTCAACGCTCCCGCATGGCGGCACGCGCCGAATTGATGAAGGGGTCCGTCAGATAGGCCAGAACAGACCGCTGGCCCGTCCGGATCGACGCCATGACCTGAACCCCGGGGACCAGCCGGTAGCGCAAGGTCCGGTATTCGAAATAATCCTGTTCGGTGGCGATGCGGACCTTGTAAAAGGCCTGGCCGTCGCGGGTTTGGATGGTGTCCGGGCTGACATGCACGACTTCGCCGTCCAACTGGCCGAACCGGACGGCGTCGCTGGATGCCAGGGCGACCAAGGCCTTCTGGCCGGGCTGCACGTAGCCGATTTCCTGTGGTGCCAGGCGGGCCTCGATGATCAATCTGTCGCCGCCGGGGACCACGTCGATAACCGTGCCGCCCGGCGCCACGACGCCGCCGACGGTGAACACGTAAACGGACTTTACGACGCCGTCGACGGGCGAGCGCAGCACCGTGCGGCGCAGCGAATCCTCAAACTTGCGCAGCCGGCTGGAATATTCCTCAAACGAGCGGCGTTTTTTCTCAAGTTCCTCGCGGACCTTTTCCTGGAACGAATGGCGGATCGCCTCGAGCTTGTTCTTGGCCCCCTTCATGGCGGTTTCAGCCTGGCGCAGGCCGGCCCGGTCGTCGGCAATTTGTCCCTTCAGCGAGGTCTGCTCCTTCAACAAGTTCAGATGCTGCATGCGGTTGGTCAACTGATCCTTCATCAATTCGTTGCTGATGCCGATCTGTTCCGTCAGTAATTTCGATTTTTTACGGTTGTTGCGAATGCGCGCGCCGTACTCGCTCATCTTGTTCTGTTGTTGGGAAATCTTCTCGCGCTGCCCGGCCAATTGGTTGCCAATCCGTTGGTGCCGCGTGGTGAATAAAGCCATGGTTTCCTCGACCAGCCTGGCGTGGGTCTCCACGAGCTTCTTCGGGAAGGTCGGCGCCTTGGCGCCCCGGGCTTCGGCTTGCAGGCGGGCCACGTCGGCGCCAAGCGACGTAATCCGGACCTGCAACTCCTCCACGTCGGCGTCGCTGGCCGTCGGTTCCAGGCTCATCAGCGCCTGGCCCTTCTTCACCGCGTCACCTTCCTTGATCATAATTTCGCGGACGATGCCGCCTTCCAGGTGCTGAACGCTTTTGATCTGGGACGACGGGATCACCTCACCGACGGCCGTGCTGACGACGTCCAATCGACCGAAATAGGCCCAGGTGAAAAAGGCCGCCACCAAAAGCGCGCACAACAGAAAAAACAGATGCGTCAGCCCTTGGCCTTCATCGGACTCAGGGTTGAGCGCTTTGCGGTTGGCCTTGGCGTTCACGATCCGGCACTCCGCACCGGTTCATTGGCGGCCGGTGGCTGGGCCCGCTCAGCACTTCCCTCGGCCGGTTTCCTGACAAGCGTCGGCACCGGTTTCGAATTGAGGTCCACGTAATGCGGCGCGCCTTGCAGGATTTGCGGATCATGGGAAAAGGCCAGCACGGTGCGGCCGCGTTTCGCCATGTCGTTCATGGCGTCAATGACATGCCCGGCACCTTCGGCGTCCAGACCTTCCGTCGGTTCATCAATAATCATCAACATGCCGTCCGTGGCCAGGGCCCGGGCCAACGCCAATCGGCGCCGTATTCCCAAAGACAGGCTGGCCCCATTGTGAACGACGGCCGTGTCCAGACCGTCGGTGCTTTGATCCACATACAGACGCAGCCCGGCCCGGTCGACGACATCATTGATGGCGGCTTGATCCATATCGGGGTTGGCCATGGTGATGTTGTCGCGCAGCGTGCCGTTCAGGAACTTCGGCTCCTGGGGCAGATAGGAAATTTTGCCCCGCCACCATTCCGGGGCGATCTGCTGCAGGTCCACCCCGTCGGCAAGAATACGGCCGCGTGTCGGCTCAATCAGACCGGCCACCAGCCGCGCCATGGTGGTTTTTCCGGACCCATTGGCACCGGAAAACACCAAAACACTGGCCGGTTCCAGCTTCAGATTGACGGATTCGAACAAAGGCGTCTTGGCCGCCGGGTGGGCAAAGGCCATGTCCTGGAATTCGATCGTGCCGGAGAACTGGCCAAGCGCCGTGCCTTCGGTTTTTTCCGCCGGCAGCTTGGCGAACTCCTGGAACATATTCAGCGCCTGGCGGGACTTGGCGATGGCTTCGCTGAGCGTCGCCAATCGGATGATCGGCCCCAAGGCCCGGGCGGCCAGGATATTGGCGCCGATCATGGCGCCGACGTCCATCTGTCCCTTCACCACCTGCAGGGCACCGACGGCGATGACGCAGGTGCTCATCAGCGCCTGGATGGTCATGCCCAGTGTCTGCACGAAACCCTGGCGTTGCGATATGCGCCGCGCCAGTTTCTGGAACATGCCCGTTTCGTCATGCCACAGCCGGCCCATGAATCCGCCGGCGTTGAAGGCGCGGACCGTATCGCCAGCCTGAATGGCCGACGCGATGAGCCCGCCGCGCCGCCCCGACGCCGCCATCATCTCCCGCGACGGGCGGCGCAGCGACGCCAAGGTGATGACGGAGATGAGAAACCCCAGCGACACGAAGACGATGACGACGATGGCCAGGGTGGGGTTGAGAAGATACAGCACGGCGATAAACAGAAAGGCGAACGGCACGTCCAAAATGGCACTCACATTGGCCGGCGCATAGGCGGCCTGCACCTTTTCCGCGCCGGAGATCATTTCCTGGCGAACACCGGCCGGCAATTGATCGACCGCACCGACCTTCGAATGGGTCAGGGTTTGGAAGGCGGCGGCGGCCAACTTACGGTCGTAGGGCGCGTTGATGGCGCCGGCCAGGCGCATGCGGATTTGGCGGAAGCCCAGTTCCAGGATAATGGCGGCGACGACGCCGGCGCTCAGGGTCGCCAGGGTCGCGTCGACCCCCTGGGCAATGTAGCGGTTCAACACCTGAATGACGAACAACGGCGAGGCCAAGGCCAGCACGTTGGCGAACAAGGACGCGGCGACCATCTCCAGCATGAAGCCGGGACGGGAAAACAGGCGGGCGAAAAGTTCTCTCATGGCCGGGCGCGGCCCCCAGATCGCAGAGAATCAGTCATTTGAATCAATACGCTACATATAGCATGCGAGAACCGTCCCGGATACAAGGAATGCGCCCTAACTTACAGTTCCCCCCACAGGCGCAGCAGGTTTCCATAGGTCCGCATGAGGATGCGGTGTTCTTCCGTGTGCGGCATCTTTTGGAACAGGGATTGGCAGACCATGTCCAGTTCATAGATCATGCGCCGCCGGTAGGGATCGGCAACCATGCTCTGCATCCAACTGACAATCACCCGGCGTTCGCCTTTGGTGATCTTTTTGACCGCGTGAATGGCGCCCGTGGGATAGATGATGGCGTCACCGCGGGCCAGTTTCAGGGCCGCATCACCGACGTCGCTTTTGACGATCAGCTCACCGCCTTCATAAGTATCGGGCGCATTCAGAAAAACGGTGATCGAGACGTCCGTACGGATCGGCGGGTTGGTGCCCATGATGGGGTTGTCCACATGGGCGCCGTATTCCATGCCTTCGGTGTACTTGGAGTAATAGGGCGCCATGATCCGCTTCGGCAGCACCGCGCCGCGGATTGTCGAGTTGTTCCAGAATGCCTGCAGCACCATGTTGTCGACGCCGGTCAGGTCGCCGCTTTCGTCGCGGTCCAATTGCAGATTGTTCTTGATGTCCTGGATCGCCGGCCCTCCGGTCGTCTTGCCGTCGACAAATGTCGCCTGTTCCATGGCCGCGTCGATGGCTTCCAACTGGTCTTCGTTGAACAACTTCGGCACGCGGACGTACATGGCGGGGCTCCTGGTGTCTGATCAGCACGGATCGTAAGGCGCGCTCTGGGGCGGAGCAATGCCCGGAACGCCGATTGTCACGTCTCGCCGCCCGTTTCACCGTCCGTATCACCACCCGTCAAGGCGTCGCGCAGGGGGTTGAGATGACTTTCGTAGGCGGCCGCCTGAAATTTGATGCCGGTAGCCTGGCGCCCTGCATGACCATCGGGGACCGGGCCGTCCAGACCGAGAAACCCATAGACCTGGCGGGCCGTATCATCAGGCTGCTCCGTAAGGTCGCGAAAATTCACTTCCAGGACCGGATTGGGGACGGCGGTTTTCCAGTGATCCCACATGTCCTGACCGAGGCGGATAAACCGCCCCGTGTCGTGCAAATCCGTGCTGTAGAGCTGGGTGCCGGCAAACCGCGCCGTGTAGCAGGCCAGTCCGATATCCATGCCTTCGCGGCGGCAATAAATGATCGGGGCACGGGGAAACATCAACGCCGCAAATCCCAGCAACAACAGATTGTTCACGTTGGTGTCGATAATCCGCTCCGCCGCCGGGGCACGGCGCTGCAGTTCGGCCAGAAACGTCCGGGCCCGGAAATCGATGGTGCCGCGATGCAATTGCCGAACCGGACCGGCCTCGGTCATTTTCTTCTCAATCTCTGCCGCCGTGTCCTGCAACAGCCGCAGTTCGCCGGCGCCGTGGACCGCCTCATGACCGGTGATCATGCTTTCCAGCGTCGTCTTGCCGGACCGCGGCAGTCCGGCAACAAATACTGGGACGGTGCTGTCGGAACCCCAATGGCCGGCGCCGGCGAACACTTGATCGGTCAGGTCTTGCGTGATCATCCGGGCGACCTGGGCGTAAGCATCCAGATCGTAGGGTCGGTCACGTTCGCGCTGATAAGCGTTGGCTTCCCGGTAGCCCAGGATCGCGGCACCATAATTGCCCTGCCAATGGTGCCGATTGGCCTTCGCAAACAGCAACGCGGTACGTTTATCCGCCGCAAGGCCGTCGTCATCGAGCAATTGGTGGATCAGCGTGTCGGGAAGGTCGTCGTCTCTGGGCGCGGTGCTCAGGGTCAGACCCAACAGGGCTTCTGTGGATCTCGGGCAGGTCTTCAGCAAGGTCCGGTAGACGGCGCCCGCGTCGGCGTCACGGCCCATCTCGCGAAGCAGGCCGGCCATGTTGCAGGCGATGCCCTCGGCGCCCGGCATCAGATCATGGCCGCGGGCGTAGACCGCCAGGGCTTCACCGCGGCGGCCCAGCATGGTCAAGGCCATGCCGGCAAGGTGCAGACCGTCGGCGTCGTCAGGCGTCACCGCCAGAACCGCATGGGCCGCATCAAGGGCCGCCGCCGGCTTCCCGGCGGCCAGCAGAGCGTGGCCTTCGTGCAAACGGTCGGCGTGGGGATTTTCGTTCAACGGCTCGCTGGGCGCTAGGCCTGCACGTCGAAATCACCGGCGGCCAGATTGGTCGACGCCGAGGTGTTGGTGATCGAACTAAAGGTCGCCAGATCATTGACGGTCCCGTCATTGGCCATATCACTGGTATGAACCAAGGTCAGGACGTTGCCGTTCGAACTGTCATTGACCAAGAACACGGCATTGGCGGACGACGCGTCGCTGGCCGCCAAGGCGGTCGCCGCATCGGCGACGGAGCCGGCGTTGCCGTGCAGCACGACCACGTTGGCGCCGCCGACGGTCAATGAATCGCCCGAGGTGCCGTTCCAGGCGACCTCCAGATAACTGATCGACGAAATGCCCAGGTTCGAGGTGTCCAGGATAATCTGGTCGCTGTCGCCGCCGCCGCCGCCGAAGGCCGTGGCGGCGCTGAAATCGACCAGTACATCGGTGCCGAGATTGCCCGGCAATTGCCCCGAAAAGATAAACCGGTCGGCGCCGGCGCCGCCGGTCACATGGTCGTCGCCGCCGCCGGCGGTGATGTCATCGGCGCCGCCGCCGGCGTTGATGGTGGCGGCGGTGGAATCCTGCACCAAGATGGTGTCGGCGCCGGTGCCGCCGTTGATGGTTTCCACGCCGAAGAATTCCAGGTCATTGGTGCCATTGGCCATGTTGACCGTGTCCTGGGTGCCGCCGCCGCCGGACATGCGCCCCGACGCGATCGCCGCGCCCAGCGTGATGTCATCGTTGCCGTCGCCGCCGGATACGGTTTCGATATTCAGCGTCGTCACCGTGTTGTCGACGCCGCTGCCCAAGGTGACAATGTCCGTGCCGGTGCCGCCGATGATGGTCTCGAATGTTGAAATCCCCAGCGAATTGGTGCCGTCGGCGAAGGTCACGCTATCCGTGCCGGCGCCGCCGGTGATGGTCCCCGATCCCTGGGCCACGCCGAGGGTCAGGACATCGCCGCCGCCGCCGCCGACGATGGTTTCGATATTCGACAGTGTCAGGGTGTTGTTGCCGGTTCCCGAATGCAGGGTCAATTGATCGGAGCCGGCGGCCAGATTGAAGGTGCCCGACGTTTGCGCCGCGCCCAGGGTGACGATGTCGGCGCCGCTGCCGCCGATGATCGTCTCGACATTGCTGAGCGTCGTCGTCTCGCCCG
>CAZQPC010000034.1:0-22831 GCA_964595005.1 uncultured Magnetovibrio sp. | reverse complement strand
CAAGGGGCTGAACGCGGCGTTCGCCGACGTCAGTGTCCTGTCCGCCGGTCTGATCGAACACTTTACCAAGGGCGAGGATACGATCCTTGGCCGGTATTCGGAAGTGGCCTTGGCCCGCAACCTCCAGTGCCAGCGCTTTTCATGGACCAACACGGCGAAATATCACATTTACCCCGACAGCAATTCCTTCGATCGCCGCATGCAAGTCGCGGAACTGGAATACTTGGTGTCCGACGAGACGGCTCAGATTTCCTACGCCAAACAGCATACGGGATTGCCGTTCGCCTTTTGGCCGGAGCTCTAGGGGTGCGGCGTTTCCATCACATGGCCGCTGACCCGGCCGTCTTGGGTGCAGGCGTCGCTTTCGTTGCCGGGCCGCCAGCCCAAATTTTGCGATGCTTGATGTCCGGCCGCGATCACTTGATCGACCAATTCCTTGGGCGGATTGGCGGGAACATGCTGAACCGACCCGACAATCGCGATGGCGCCGGCATAGGTGGCGTCATGATAAAACACCGGCACGGCAATGGCGTTGACCCCGACCACCGCCTCTTCGGGCACGATCGTCCAGCCGCGGGCGCGGGCTTGCTGTACCCGGGCCGGCAGCTTGTCGGGATTGGTCATGGTCTTTGGCGTCTCCTGTTCGAATTCACCGGCCACAACATGGTCCCAGTACTCCGCCGGGCCAAAGGCCAGCGATATATGACCAAGGGCGGCGGAATTGAGGTTGAACGTGGTGCCCGGACGGAAGGTGTATTGCACAACGGTGGTGCCCAGGGTGAAATCGATAATCGTCGGCTTGCCGTCGATGACGGTGGCGAAGACCGCGGTCTGACCGGTCTGGTCGCGCAGCGTTTCCAGGGCTGGCCGCACCGCCGGGGTCAACTCGACATTCTCGCCTACCATCTTGGCCAGCAGATGAAGACGCATGCCGACGCGGTCTTTTTTCGTCGCCGGATTGTGGCTGACGTAGCCAAGCTTTCGCAGCGTTTGCAGATGGCGGAAAATCCGTGCCTTGGTGGCCGAAAGTTCGCGCGCAATTTCCGTCACACCCTTCTCATTGCCGCTTTCGGCAAGGCACTCAAAAATCCGCATGGTCAAGGCGACCGATTGAATAAGTTGTCCGTCCTGTCGCGCCGGCATGGCTGCCCTCCGGTATGCTATGATCGCACATTAGTGTCGATCTCTGATGTATTGTATATCGAAACATTGGTTCGTCAATTGAAACAATTTTCCGTGATGCTGTGTGGCGCCGCCCTTGGCGGCGTCCGGCCGCATCGCGTTCGGCTCCTCTCAACCATCTAGAAACAGGTGCAGGAAATCATGAGCAAAGAAAGCGGTCATACGGATCATATCCCCGGAACATGTATTTTCACGGGTCAACGGTCGCAACAGGGCCTGAAGTTGAATCGCTTCGCCTATTCCCTTCACGAAGCGCCGAACCGCGAGGCCTTCAAGGCCGATCCCGAGGCCTATATGGATCAACACGGTCTTTCGGCGTGGGAGAAACAGAAAATCAACGACCGCGACTGGAAGGCCTTGGTCGAGGAAGGCGGCGGCAGCATTTACATGCTGCTGAAGATCGGTGCCGTCACCGGCGATGGCCTGACGGCGCTGGGTGCGCAACAGCGCGGCGAAACCCAGGAAGAGTTCATGAATTCCCGCAACGTACAATTGCGCCAAAACAAATAGCGCCAGAGCCAATAGGTCCAATCAAAAATATCGAGAGGTATGAGAAAATGGGAAAAATTATCGCCGGCGTCGGCACGTCTCACGTCCCGTCCATTGGGGTCGCTTATGACCAAGGCCAACAGGACGCCCCCGAATGGAAGCCCCTGTTCGACGGCTACAAGCCGGCCAAGGCCTGGTTGAAGGAGGCCGGTGTCACCCATGCCATCGTGTTGTACAACGATCACGGCACGGATTTCTTCTATGACAAGTATCCGACCTTTGCCATGGGGGCCGCCGACGAATATCCCATCGGGGATGAGGGCTGGGGCGTGCGCGACCTGCCGTCGGTCAAGGGCGATGCGGATTTCTCCTGGCATCTGGCCGGCTCGTTGGTCAAGGAAAGTGAGTTCGACATCACGGTCTGCCAGGAGATGGTGATGGATCACGGCCTTCTGGTGCCGCATCCCTTGCTGTTCGATTGCGATCCCGATTGGAGCGTCAAGACCGTGCCGTTGGCCGTCAATGTCCTGCAACATCCCCTGCCCATGCCCAGGCGCCTATGGAAACTGGGCCAGGCCTTGCGGGTGGCGGTCAGTTCATATCCCGATGACGCACGGGTCGTCATCGTCGGCACCGGCGGGCTTTCGCATCAGCTGCACGGCGACCGTTTCGGCCATATGAACGAGGCCTGGGACACTGAGTTTCTCGACCGGATCGAAGATAACCCGGAAAGCCTAGTCGATATTTCCCACGACGAACTGATGGAAAAGGGCGGCGCCGAATCGGTCGAGATGATGATGTGGCTGGGCATGCGTGGCGCCCTGACGCCGACAGTCGACAAGGTTCACCGCAATTATTATCTGCCCATGCTGACCGGCATGGGCCTGACGCTGATGGCGGATACGTCGGCATCTGCCACGGCGTAACCGGCGGCGCGGTCACGCGAGACCAACACCGGAAATTTTTATATAGCCGGGGGCTTTGATTGGAGGCTTCCGAACCAAGGAGGATGAAATGATTACCAAGAGTTTCACGACAATCGCCACCGTTGCGGCCATCGCGATAAGCGCTCTGAGTGCCCAGGCGGGCGCCACCGAACTGCGCCTTGCCTATTTCATGGGCGCCAAGCATCCCATGAATAAGGCCGTATTTACCCCCTTCGCCAAAAAACTGGCGGACGTTTCCGGCGGCAAGTTGACCGTCAAGCAATTCGCCGGCGGCGCCCTGAACACGAAGCCGCCGGCCCAATATGCGATTCTGCGCAAAGGCGTCGCCGATGTCGCCTTCGCGCTTCCGGGCTACACGGCGAAAACCTTCCCTTTAACCAACGTGATCACAGTCCCCGGCCTGTCGACAACGGCGCTTGACGGGACTAAAAAACTGCTCAATGCCCGAAAAATCCTTGAAAAGGAATACAAGGCGAAGGTCCTGGCGATGTGGGCCAACCAAGCCCCGATCCTGCTGACGAAGAACAAACCGGTGCGCACCTTGGCTGATCTCAAAGGCATGAAAATCCGGGTCACCGCAAAGCAGAACGTGCCGTTTGTCCGGGCCCTGGGGGCCAGCGCCGTGGCCCAGCCGGTGACGGTTATCAATCAGAACCTGCAAAACGGCACTATCGACGGCATCCTCATCGATCCCAGCGCGATCCGCTCCTTCAAGCTCTTTGAGCCGGCCAATTTCCTGACCATTGGCATCCCGGGATCCGGGTCCGCATTCGTGCTTTTGATGAACCAAAAAATCTACAATTCCTTGAGCGCCGAGGAGAAGGCGTGGGTCGATGCGGCCAGCGACGACACGCTCTCCATCAGCGGCGGCAAAGGTTATGACGCGGCCGCCGCCAAGGGCATGGCCATTTCGCGCAAAAACAAGGTGGAGATCATTCAGCTGTCGGATGCGGAGATCGCCAAGATGCAAAGCGCCATGGCGCCGGCCCTGGAGACGTTCAAAAAGTCGAAATTGAAAGGCGGCTATACGGCTGGCGAGATCATGAAGGTGATGAGGGGCAAGTAGCCGCGTGATGCGGGTAATGCGCTGAGGCGCACCCTGCCCCGTGAGGCCATTCGGGCCGTGGATTAATTGTCCACGGCCCTCCCTTTTCAGCGGTCGGCTATTGATCGGTGAGAAGTATTTTTAGATTCTTAGGTATTCTTGATCCCCCGGCTGTCGGTAAGGACGGGAATGGCCGGCCAGGAAGGCGGTCCGGGCTCGGTTGTTACCCCTTCAGACGCGCATCGAAATAGCCAAAGAACTTCTCCCAGGCATCCATCGTCTGTTCGGGGCGGTAGCGTTCTTCGTTGCCGAAGTCCTGGAAACCGTGACCGGCGCCGTCGTAGCGGTGGAACTCGTGGTCAATGCCGGCCTCGTCCAGGGCCCGGTCGAGATCGTCCACGTCGGCCGGCGACGGGTTCCCATCGTCGTTGCCGAAGATGCCAATGACATCACACTTCATGTTGCCGCAAAGCTCGATGGGCGGCGTTGCACCGTCGGACATGGAGGCCTTGATGCGGCCGCCGTAAAACGTGCCGCAGACCTTATAGCTGGGATTGCGGCAAGCGCCGAGCCAACTGGCCCGACCGCCCCAGCAATGGCCCATGATACCGATCCGCTCGGCATCCACGGAGGGGATATTTACAAGCGTGTCGTAGGCCGCCTGCAAATCAAGGAGCGAGTTGTCGTCGCGCCAGACATCGCGTTTCGATTCCTTGGTGTCCTCACGTGGCCACCAGTGGAACATGTAGGGGATGACGGCGACGTAGCCGCCCGCCGCCAGTTTTTCACCGACGTCCAACTGAAACGGGTCGGTCTCGAGCCCGGCGTGCGCCACGGGCAGGTGTTGGGTGACGACGATACCCGGGTGCGGGCCGTCGCCTTCCGGCATGAACGTCAGGATTTCCATGGGGCTGCCGTTCACGTCGACATCGTGCTTGGTGTGGGTCACCGCGTCCTCCTGGGGAATTTCTTATCTAGACTCTGTTTTCGGCGGTCCAAACCACCGGAAACAGCTCACAATCCAAGGGGCCGCCCGCATCAATGCCCGGGTCACGCAGGATTCGCATCAGGTTGGGGCGCGGGTTGTAAGTGACATCGTCGCCGGTCCAGCGGGTCACATAGGCGCGGCGGCGTGCGGTTTGGCTGTCGTTGCCGGGCGCGCCATGGACGGTCAGCGCGTGATGCACGGTGCAGTCGCCGGGCTCCAGATCGAACCAGACGATGTCATAGTCGTCGCGGCTGGCCTCGATATCGGGCACGTCCGGCAGGTCTTCCGTGTAAGTTTCCGCGGGATTGAAGCTGACGGCCAGGAAGCGTTGTCCCCACAGGTGCGAACCCTTGATGTATTCGACGGCGCCGGTGGCGTGGGTGACCTGATCGAGGGCCAGCCACAGGGTCGAAATCTGATCGCCGGCGACCGGCCAGTAGGTGGCGTCATGGTGCCAGACGGTGCGCGTCGTGGCACCTGGATCCTTGATCAGCAATTGGTCGAACAGCAGATTGACTTTGCGGGCCCCCATCAAGGTGCCGGCCATTTCAGCGGCCGGGGATTGGCGGACGGCCTGGTCGAAGCCCTGTTTATGGTGGGAAATGAAGGTGTCGAAGAAAAAACCGGCCTCTTGGTCCGTGGCGTCGACGTTTTTGCGCATGGGTGATGGGTCGGCAATGTCCTCATCGGCCAAGGTTCGCAGGTGTTCGACCCAATCGTTGTCGAAAAAGCCGCGCAAACAAACGATGCCGTCGCGCCGGTAGGTTTCAATCTCGTCGGCGGTGATGGGGCGGTGCAGCGAATGGTCCATGACGGCGTTCCCCGGTTCAGTCGCCGGCGGCCGCGGCGTCAAGCAGGCCGTCGAGGGATCCGCCGACAGCATGCAAATCCTCGACCACGCCGTCTTCCATGGTGATCTGCAGGGAATCGTTGACCCGGTTGAAGAAACCGCAAAGGGCAATGCGCAACGTCAGTTCAAATATCTGTTCTTCGCTGAAGTGCTGCTTGAGCTTTTCGAAGATGGCGTCGCGCATGTACTGAAAATTGTTGGTGACTTGTACCGAATAGTCGCGGACCAGATGATCGACCTCATCGAAGCCCGGGACCTCGGCATCCAAAAGATGATCAAACGCCTGGGCATCGAAGCACTGATTGGTCATGCGCGGCCCGTGGTGGGCGACGCAATATTCGCAGGCGTTGATCTTCGACACGGTGACCAGGGCGATTTCCAGATAGCGTTTCGGCAACACCGCCTCGTCCTGCAGGTCCAGCAGCAAACCCATGATATGGCGCAGCGCCGGCGGGCGCTGGGCGAACACCTTGGCCTGATTTTCGAAAGGTCCGTATTCCGATATATAGCGCTCATATATCTGGCGGGCGTTGGCCGGCAAGGTCCCGGCGTCGATTTCGCTGATGCGCGGCATGCAATCTGCTCCCCTTCCCGGCGCTTCGCGGTTCCGGCCGGTGATCCCGTTTCACGGGTTGGCGCGGGTTCGAAAAAAGCCTTGTTTGGTGTGGCGCGGTTGCCGATGATACTCCCGGAGTTGACCTATAGACTCAATAATTAAAATCAATCGCGCCAAGCGGCGCACACACTGGGAGGATTACGATGCAGTTTCGGAAAACACTCGCCGGCGCCCTTGTCGGCGGCGCCTTGGCTCTCGGCGCCACGCAAGCCAACGCCGATGTTCAAAAGTACAATTTCGAGGTGGTTGGCACCTGGGGCTTCCTGGAAAACTGGAAACAGTTCGAAAAAGACTTCTGGACCAACCGCCTGCCGAAGGCGTCAGGCGGCAAACTGACCGCCAACGCCAAACCATATACTGAGTTGGGCATCAAGGGCTATGAAGTCATGTCGGGCCTGAAAAAAGGCGCCTATGACGCCGTGCACGCGCTGACGTCTTACAGCGCCAAGGCCAGCGCGGCCTTGGAAGGTATCGACCTGGCCGGCGTTATTCAGGACTTCCCGACCTATCGTAAAGCCATGAATGTTTACCGGCCGATCATCGAGCGGGAAATTGCCGAGAAGTACAACGCCAAGCTCATCAACACCTATCCGTTCCCGAGCCAGCAGCTCTGGTGCAACCTGAAAGACAAGTCCATCAAGAGTGTGTCGTTGAAGGATCTGGCCGGTAAGAAAATCCGCACCTATTCCAGGACCTTGGGCGACTTCATCGAAGGCCTGAACGCGTCGGCCGTGACCATCGCCTTCGCCGAAGTTGTGCCGGCCCTGCAAAAAGGTGTCGCCGATTGCGGCATCACCGGTACGATGCCGGCCTATAACGCCAAATGGTGGCAGGTCGTGACCCATAACATCCGCGTCCGCGTCGGTTATGCGGCGACGTTCACCGCCATCAACATGGACACATGGAAAGGCCTGAACGCCGATACGCAGAAGCTCATCATGTCGGAAGCCGCGAAATTGGAAGACGATATCTGGGCCTTTGAATCCAGCCTCGATCAGGCCGGCATGGACTGCAACGCCAACGGGCCATGCGAAAAAGGCAAGCCCGGCGGCATGGTGCCGATCACGCCCAGCGCCGCCGACCAGGCCATGCTCAAGGACATCGCCCAGAACGTCGTCCTGAAGCGTTGGGCGAAGCGCTGTGGCAAGAAATGCGCCGATGAATGGAACGCGACGATCGGTAAGCTCGTCGGCATGACGGCTTCCGAATAGGCCGCCATCGGTTCTGACGGAAAAGATCTCCGCGCGGAGAGGTAAATTCTCCGCGCGGTTTTCCGCTGCCCCCGGTACACACCATGTTTGAAGCTATTCATACAAAACTGACGAACGTATCGCGCGTCGCCGTATGGATTGGCGGGGCTGCCTTGCTCTTGTCAGCCATCATGGTGACGCTGGATGTGCTGGCCCGGAAGATGTTCGGCGTCACGATTTCCGGATCGGACGAGATTTCCGGCTATGTGTTCGCCGCCGGCACCACCTGGGCCTATTCCTATTGCCTGTTTACGCGCGCCAATATCCGCATCGACGCGGCCTATAACCTCATGAGCCTACGCACCAAGGCGCTGTTGGATATTCTGGGCGTGCTGTTGCTGCTTTATTACATCTATCTATTGACCACCAACGCCTGGGGCATGTTCGCGGAAAACGTGGAGTTCAACTCGACGGCCCAGACGACCCTGGCGACGCCCTTGTGGATACCGCAGGTATTCTGGATTTCCGGTTTAATCTTCTTTCTGGTCAGCCTGGCCTTCGTCGCCGTCTATTGTTTGGCCGCGATGATCAAGGGTGATTGGCAAACCATCAATAACATTGCCGGCGTGAAGTCCGTGGAAGAGGAAATCACCGAGGAGACCCACGTCTGATGCCTGTCGTGATCCTCAGCATCCTCATGGCCTTGATCGTCGCCGCCGTGCCCGTCGGCGCGGTCCTGGGCATTCTCAGTCTGTCGCTGGACGAGATTTTCTCGCGCGGCCGGCGATCATTGATGCTTGGCGATTTCGTCTGGGAACAGAGCATTGAATACATCCTGGTCGCGATCCCCATGTTCATCCTGTTGGGCGAGATTATGCTGCGCGCCGGCATTGCGCTGCGCATGTACAACGCCGTGATCCAGTGGCTGTCATGGCTGCCCGGCGGGTTGATGCACGCCAACATCGGGTCCTGCGCGATCTTTGCCGCGTCGTCGGGTTCCAGCGTGGCGACGGCGGCGACGGTGGGCACGGTCGCCTACCCGGAAATCCAAAAACGCAACTACAACGAAAAACTTTTCCTCGGCTCCCTGGCGGCCGGCGGCACGCTGGGCATTCTGGTGCCGCCGTCCATCAATCTGATCATCTATGGCCTGTTGACGGATACGTCGGTTCCGGAACTGTATCTGGCCGGCATCTTTCCGGGCCTCGCCTTGGCCCTGTTGTTCATGGGGGTGATTGCCATCGCGTGTTTGTGGCGGCCGAGCTTCGACGGCGACAAGATCGAAACGTCGTGGGAATCCAGAATCAAGGTGCTGCCGGACCTTTTGCCGCCGGTGCTGTTGTTCATGGCTGTGGTCGGTTCCATCTACGCCGGCGTTGCGACGCCAACCGAAGCCGCCTCCATCGGGGTCTGTTTCGCGCTGATCATCGCGGCCTGGAACAAGGCGCTGAACGTGGAGATGCTGAAGGAAGCCTTCGAAGGCACCATGCGTTCCAGCGCCATGATCATGCTGATCATCCTGGCCGCCGTGTTCCTGAACTTCGTGTTGGGTTTCATGGGCGTGACGCAGGCCATATTGAACGCCATCAAGGACATGGGCTGGACGCCCATGGAAACGATGCTGGTGATTATCTGCTTTTATCTCTTGCTGGGCATGTTCATGGAGACGCTTTCGATGATGCTGACGACGATCCCCGTGGTCTTCCCCATCGTCGTCCACATGGGCTTTGATCCTGTCTGGTTCGGGATCATGATTACGGTCTTGATGGAAGCCGCCCTGATCACGCCGCCCATCGGCATCAATCTCTACGTTGTCCACGGCATCCGCTCGCGCGGCGGCAAGTTCAACGACGTCAGTGTCGGCGCCGTGCCGTTCCTGTTTGGCATGTTCTTCCTGATCGCCTTGCTGCTGATCATGCCGGACCTGGCGACCTGGCTGCCGCAGCTGGTCTACCACTGAGGCGCAACCCATGACCGACATCGATACCGGTCTCAACGCCTGGCAGATGACGTCGAACCACAACCGCATGATCGAACTGCAGGCGGACACCTCGCCGGCCAAGGACGGGCCCGTGGAGGTTGCCTACTTCGGATCGTCCGCCTTCCGGATCACGTCGCCGAAAGGCGTCAGCGTGATGATCGATCCGTGGCGCAACCATCCGGCCCGCAAATGGGACTGGTACTTTTTCGATTTTCCCATTACGCCGGTGGACATCGGCACCTCGACGCACGCGCATTTCGACCACGACGCCCTGCACCGCCTGGACGCCCACGTGTTGCTGGACCGCCTGATCGGCCAGTACAAATTCGGCGACATGACAATCACTGGTTACGCGGACAAGCATGCCATCGATTCGACCTGTGCCATCTATGACTACAAGAAGATTCACGAACGCTTCCATGGCGTCAGTATCGAGCCGCCTGACAACCCGCGTTCCTGGGATCACTGCCTGATCGTCGTTGAGACCGGCGGCTTGCGGATCGTCCATTGGGGCGACAACCGCCACGACCCGCCGGCGGATATCTGGAAAGCCTTGGGCCATATCGATATCGCGCTGCTGCCCGTTGACGCCTCCCAGCACGTCATGGGCCACATCCACACGGCCCACATCATCGACACCCTGAAACCCCGCGTCATCATCCCGCATCACTATTACATTTGGGACGTGGTGCAGCGGCAAAGCACGCTGCAGACGGCGGACGCCTGGGTGGAGGCCTATGGCGAGAGCGAAGCGATCTTAACGCCGACCAAGGTCTATGACCTCAAGGGGCTGGAGAACCTCGATCAGGTTGTCCATTTCTTCGGCGACAATGTGGCGTTCGATAAAGATGCGTGGTTGAAGGATGAGTGTTAAATCGGAACAAAGTTACGGCGCGACCGCCACTAATCTTAAAATCGAAAATATATAAACGACGCCGAACGATCCAAATATACGATTGAAATGATCAAAACGACGGCTGATAGGACGCCGGATAGGAGAGCTACGGCCCAATGGGAATTTTGCTTTGAGAGGTAATCGGCCACTTTCTCAATCCGCATGAAAAAGCAGACGATGGCGGCGATAAACACTATCAGAGCCACGTTTAAGTCAAACTGATGATCCAGCCACGGGGTGACGGTGACAGACATCATGGCAATCCACAAATCGTCCAAGGTAAACACGAAGAACAACCATCCAACGCTAACTGCGGTGAAATTCAACGCCCATTGAAAAATCAGCGGCAAGCGGTTCCACGATTCGCTTATTGAGCTATAACCGGCGACCAACAATGCATGGTATAAGCCCCAGATAATGAACGAGAAACCTGCGCCGTGCCAAAGACCACAGACAAGAAAAACGATTATGATATTGCGGGTATATGCGGTGTTGCCGCCGAGCGGAATATATAGGTAGTCCCTAATCCAGTATGAGAGCGTGACATGCCAGCACTGCCAGAATGTTCTCGGGTTCAAGGTCGAATAAGGGCGCTTAAAGTTGTCGGGTAAACGGAATCCAAATAGGGACGCGAGGCCGATGGCGCACAGGGAATAGCCATAAAAGTCAAAGTAAATTTGGAAGGTGTAGGAGAAAATAACGACGAGTAATCCTGACAACCCCAGGTCCTTTGGCGCCGCGATTAGCGGTTCAATAAATATCCCGATCGTATCAGCTAAAAGAACCTTATAGGCGAGGCCAAAAGTGAAATATAAGATCGCGTTGACGAGGTAGCCTTCTGTCAGCACAAAGGTTCGCAATCCAATTATGGCCGTTGCGACCTGTTCGTAACGAACAATCGGTCCAGCGATCAATTGCGGGAAAAAACTGATATACAAAATCAAGTTCCGAAACCCAATGGGCTCGGCGATCTTTTTCGTATGTCGGTCGAATGCATACGCGAGCAACTGAAAAGTAAAAAACGAGATGCCGGCCGGCAATATTATATCGTCAAATAACGAAAATGCTGTACTTTCCGCCGCCTTCCCTAATCTCAGTACATCATAAAAAATGAATTTCGAATACTTGTAATATATTAAAGCTGAAACTGGTCCGATTGTCGCTGCAAATAGATTTAGATTTGGCGTTAACGATAAAAATTTTCTGTCAATAAACGCGTAAATCCAGATTACGGAGATGATCAATACATAGGCGTGCTCACGCCCTGATTGGGCGTAAAACAAAAGTGAGGCGAATATTAAAACCCAGTAACGAGTGTTCCCCCGGCAAACGAAGATTGCACAGACCGCAACAACTGGAAAAAACAGAAAGATAAACTCGAAACTGTTAAAAAGCACAATATTTCAACTAGTTATTCTTTATAATTTCACTGAGATAGTGGCCGAGATCAGCGGCGGGTGCATGGCAACAATCCGCCCAATGTTCAGCATTTCGTGACACCAGTTTTGCCGCGTTGACGCATGTAATATTCGTATTTGCGCATCCCGCGACAAACCACTTGTGTGTATCGATGGCATCCTTTCGTGTGTGTCTGTCGCTACTTTCCAGACCGGGCCAGATTGGTGATTCATAGACGATGATTTTCACCCCATATTCCCGGGTTACAGCGTCAAGCCTCTTTACACCCAAATAGACATGGCGATCCCATCCCCTCAATCCTCCATACCCGAAATCATCTTTCGAGAATTCTCGGCTTTTTTCAGGTAACTCTTGGACTAAACTGCCATCGTCTCGAAAATTGGCATGCTTGTCCGGGAGTTTTGCTTCTGCCCCCATTAAGCTGCCGTACGCAAATTTTATGCGGTCCGACAATGCATCTGCGGTCCATGCGTCTTTAAAAGCTTTCCAAACGTGGTCCTTTGCCCAGTCCAGCACCTTGAAGGCATCGCTCAAGCGTCGACGGACAGTCCCTACATCTGCAAATATCATTCGAAAGAAATCGGCGAATGCATCACCGGCTGAAAAGACCGGATCTGGGAAAACAGTGTAACCCGTATACTGAATCTGAGGATGATCCAGACTCACCAGTATCGTTTTCGGCGCGAGGCCTTCGTCCGCAAGATTTTCGATCAGTTTTACGGACTGAACGAATGATGAGCCGCCCACAGAGAAATTAAAAATGCTCATGTCGCCAATTACATCGAAATTTTCCGCGGAGAGCATTAGCGAGCGAGAGTTCCCAAATATTCCGATATCGAATGGTCTGCCGCGTTTTTGCGCCCTGAAGGTTTTAATTGCGGCTTGGGATTTCAAATCTGTTGCGAGTGCCAGTATTTTTGAGTTCGATAGATCTCGATAAAAAAATTTGTAAACGTAAACGGATTTATAAGCACACAGTGCGAGGATAAGAAATACTGCACAAAAGGCCAAGACGAATATCGAACGGGGCAGATTGAGTTTCAATTTTTGGGAACAACCGAGGCGTCGGATTTTTTTACGGAGCGAAATTGAAATACTAGAGCGCGCGATCGTTCTGCGAAAGCATCGATTAAGTTTTCGATTGGATGATCTAGCGAGATTTTTGACACCCGGATGCTTTAGTTTTCCAGCCGACTGTCCAGTTGCGAAGGTAAGTCCGTGATCAACATGCTGCCCGGCGTATGGGTGATGCAAATCTCCGGCTTGGCCATGCGGATGGCGTTCTGCGGGGTCACGCCGCAGGCCCAGAAGACGGGGATTTCGTCGTCGGCGATGTCCTGGGCGTCGCCCCAGTCCGGCTTCGAGATATCGGTGATGCCGATCTGCGCCGGGTCGCCCAGGTGAATGGGCGAGCCGTGGGTGTGCGGATAGCGCGACGTGACCTCCACCGCCCGGATGGCGTGGCGCGGCGTCATCGGCCGCATGGAAACCACGGTCCCGCCCTGGAACGGGCCGGCCGGTGTCGTCTCCACATTGGTCACGAACATGGAAACGGTAAGCTTCTGTTGCCAGTGTTTCAGGGGCACGCCTTCGTTGACCAGGGCTTGCTCGAAGGAGAATGAGCAGCCGATGACGAAGGAGACGAAATCGTTACGCCACAAGTCGCGGATGTCGGTGAGCGTGTCGGTCAATTCGCCATGACGGTAGACGTTGTAGCTCGGGATATCCGTGCGGATGTCGATATCGTGGCCCAGCGTCGGCAGCATGGGATCGCCGGTCTCCGAGACCCCCACCAAGGGGCATGGCTTCGGATTGCGCTGGCAGTAGCGCATGAAATCCATGGCCAGGTCGGCCGGCAGGATGGCCAGGTTGCCTTGCGTATAGGCCGAGCCCATGCCGCTGGTCTCGCCGGTGATGCGGCCGTCGCGGATGGCTTGGCGGACCGCCGCCGGGTTGCTTTTGTCGAAGTCGGCGCCAAAGGCGTGTACGTCGTTCATGGCCAAGCCTTTTCAAACATCGATGGGGCAACAATTGTAGGTAGGGCCGGAAAGCCGGTCAACGGCAACGCCGTTGCAGAAAATCCCTCAACAAGGCGGCGCCCTCCTTGGCATGGGAAAAAGCGATCCCGTGCTTGGAGTTGTCGAAGATGTGCAATTCGGACTCCGATATTTGGGCGTGCGCTTCGTTGGGCACGTTGACGGGCAGGAACGGGCTGGAATCCGGGTGCAGGATCAGGGTCGGCACCTTGATCGCCGCCAATTGATCGGTGATGCGTTGTTTCATCAGCATCTCCCCCAGTCCCAGGGCCGATGCGGGCGCCGACGCCGTTTGCACCTCGTGGAACCAGTTCCAGCGGTCTTCGGAGATGGCGCCGGCCATGAACCGGTGATCCATCATCTGATCGGACCAGGCCTGCATGCCGTTGGCCGCCATGTCGGTCCGCCATTGATCGACATGGCGGATATCGCCGCCCCGGTGTCCGGCACAGAGCGCGGTGATGCTCAACAGACGGTCCGGGTGGTTGATGGCGGTGCAGTAGGCGGCGGTGCCGCCCAGCGATTCACCGACCAAATGAAAGCGTTTGGCACCGAGCGTGTCGGCGACGGTCAAGGCATCGGCAACGAGGGTCATCATCGTCCATTCAAAGTCCGGGCCCGGCACGCTGGAGCCGCCGTAGCCCCGGACGTCCAGGCGGACGACCCGATACTCGCCGGCCAGCACCGGCACCCATTCCGACCAGATGCCGCCGTGCGTCCCGACGCCGTGATGAAAAAAGATGGTTTCCGGGTCCTGAACCCACGGCGGCGTCAGATCATCGACACGAAAGTGCAGGGTCGCGCCGGCGTGCTCGGTGGTCGGCATATGGTGTCCGCCCGGTTTTACAGCTGATCGTACATCTTGTAGATGATCGCCTCTTCCTTCTGGATGCGCTGGCCGAGACCGTGCGCCAGCTCGGCGAAATCGGCGGCAAAGTCTCCGCCCGGGCCGTCCTCTTCGTACTTGCCGAAAAAGTCCAGCGCCAGCGCCGAGACGGCGGCGATATCGTCTTCGAAGAATTCCAAGGCATCGGCGACAATGGAATCGTCCTTGGCCGCCTCAAACAGCGCTGGATAGAGATGTTCGTCTTCCCGCGCGAGATGCGCCAGAAGACCGGCCTTGGCCGCTTCCAAGTGCCGCCGGCCTTCATCCGTGTCGATCCCGGCCTCAGCGACCATGCCCAAAATCTTGCCGATGTTCGCGTGTTCGGCCTTCAGTATCTTGATCAGATCCGACATGGTTTCCCCAGTGACGCTGCCTGGAATAATTATAGACAGGTTGCCGGCGATCCAACTAGGGGATTTCGAAGCCGCCGGACGTTCTCAAATGGTCACCGGGTTCGCCTTCGCCACCCGGTCGAAGGCCATCAGAGTTTCGATGACACCCTTGATTTCCGCCAGCGGTATCATGTTGGGGCCGTCGGAGGGCGCGTTGTCCGGGTCCTGGTGGGTCTCCATGAACACCGCCGCCACGCCCACCGAGACGGCGGCGCGGGCCAGCACCGGGGCGAATTCCCGCTGGCCGCCCGACGTGGTCCCCTGCCCGCCCGGTTGTTGCACGGAGTGGGTGGCGTCGAACACCACCGGGCAGCCCGTCTTGGCCAGAACCGGCAGCCCCCGCATGTCGGTGACCAGCGTGTTGTAGCCGAAGCTGGCGCCGCGTTCGCACAGCATGACCTTGTCGTTTCCCGTGCCTCTGATCTTGTCGGCCACGTTGGCCATGTCCCAGGGCGCCAGGAACTGTCCCTTTTTGACGTTGATGGCCTTGCCGGTTTCGCCGGCGGCAATCAGCAGGTCGGTCTGGCGGCAGAGGAATGCCGGGATTTGCAAGACATCGACGACCGCCGCGGCCGGCGCGCATTGCTCCGCTGCATGCACGTCGGTCAGGGTCGGCAGGCCCGTCGATTTGCGGATTTCCTCGAACACCGGCGCCGCCGCGTCCAAACCCATACCCCGCGCACTGCCGGCGCTGGTCCGGTTGGCCTTGTCGTAGGACGTCTTGTAGATGACGCCGATGCCAAGCTCCTTGCCGATTTCGGCCAAGGCGCCGGACATATCCAGGGCATGCTGGCGGCTTTCCATCTGGCACGGACCGGCGATGATGGTCAGTGGCCGGTCGTTGGCGATCTCAAGACCGCCGACGTGAACTGTATGCGTGTCGGCCAGCGTCGTCTCCTACATCAACCGCGATTGATCGACCGCCGCGCCGATGAACGACGTGAACAGGGGATGCGGCTCAAACGGCTTGGACTTCAGTTCCGGATGGAATTGCACACCGATGTACCAGGGATGGTCGGCCAATTCGACGATTTCCGGCAACACGCCGTCCGGTGATTTTGCCGAGAACACCATGCCGTGCTCGGCCAGATCGTCTTCGTAGACGAGGTTCACCTCATAGCGATGGCGGTGGCGTTCGCTGATGGCATCGGCGTCGTAAATCTGATGGATGCGGCTGTTACCGGCCAGCCGGGCGTCATAGGCGCCCAAACGCATGGTACCGCCCATGTCGCTTTCGATGTTGCGTTTTTCGATCAGGCCGTCGCGCTCCCATTCCGTCAAAAGGCCGACAATGGGATTTTGACAGGCGCCGAATTCCGATGAACCGGCGCCCTGGATGCCGGCCAGATTGCGTGCCGCCTCAACCACCGCCATTTGCATGCCCAGGCAGATACCAAAATACGGCACGCGATGTTCGCGGGCAAAGGTGGCGGCGGCGATCTTGCCTTCGATGCCGCGTTCGCCGAAGCCGCCGGGCACCAAAATGCCGTGCACGCCCTCCAGATGATGCAGGGTGTCGTCGCTTTCGAAAATCTCCGAATCGATCCAGTTCATCTTGACCTTGACGTTATTGGCGATGCCGCCGTGATCAAGGGCTTCGGACAAGGATTTGTAGGCATCCAACAGCCCCGTGTATTTGCCGACGATGGCAATGGAGACCTCGCCTTCGGGCTTCAGCACGCGCTCCAGGATGGTGTTCCAGCGGGTCAGGTCCGGCTGCGGTAAATCCAAATTGAAATGCATGCAAACCTGATCGTCCAGGCCTTGCTCATGGTAGCTGATGGGGACCTGATAAATGGACGGCACATCCAGGGCCGGAATGACCGCATCTTCATGAACATTGCAGAACAATGCAATCTTGCGCCGTTCGCCATAGGGGATATCGCGGTCCGCACGGCACAACAGGACATCGGGCTGAATGCCGACGCTCAGCATTTCCTTCACCGAGTGCTGGGTTGGCTTGGTCTTCAACTCACCGGCCGTCGGGATGTAGGGCAGTAACGTCAGATGCATGTACATGGTGCGGTCGCGGCCGAGATCGTTGCGCAGTTGCCGGATCGCTTCCAGGAACGGCAGGCCTTCGATGTCGCCGACCGTGCCGCCGATCTCGCAAAGCACGAAATCCTCATCGGTCAGGTCACTGACGACGAATTTCTTGATGGCGTCAGTGACATGCGGAATGACCTGAATGGTGGCACCCAGATAGTCGCCGCGCCGCTCCCTGGCGATGACATCCGAATAAATGCGCCCCGTTGTCACGTTGTCGCTTTGCCGGGCCGCGACGCCGGTGAAGCGTTCGTAGTGACCCAGGTCCAAATCCGTCTCGGCGCCGTCGTCGGTGACGAACACCTCGCCGTGCTGATAGGGCGACATGGTGCCCGGATCGACATTCAGATAAGGGTCCAGTTTACGTAAACGGACCTTGAAACCGCGGGCTTGCAGCAAGGCGCCTAACGCTGCCGATGCCAAGCCTTTTCCGAGGGAGGAGACCACGCCGCCGGTGATGAAGATGAACCGCGTCATGGGCTTTCACCATATAGGAAATTCCACGCCTGCCAAAAGAAAAGAGGCGGAGAATTTTCCGCCTCTCGGGGTCTGCCTTTAAGCCCTTGGGATGGCGCGGGTTTTGTCAATTTCCGCTCGGTGCCTGGGGGGTCGTTGGGGCCGTTGGAATGGTCGGCGCCGCCGGCGCCTGATCCAGAATTGACGTCGATTCGCGTCCCGCGCCGCCTAGGATCGCCAGCACGAAACTGGTCAGAAAAAAACAGGTCGCCAGGATCGCCGTCGTACGGGTCAACAAGTCGCCCGCGGCACGGCCGCTGAGAAATCCGCCCATGCCGCCGGCACCACCGCCGCCTGCACCGCCGCCGCCCATGCCCAGTGCGCCGCCTTCGCTTTTCTGCAGCAAGATGGTGCCGACCATGGCAATGGCGATCAGCAGGTGGACAACCAGAACAACGGTTTCCATGGGTCTTCCTCTCTCTTGCCTTTTCAGCGGAGCGCGCGCCCCAAACAAAGCATCAGATATGCCGGCGTTTTTTATACGTCAACTGGTCGGAAGGAAAGGATTTGTTTGGTGCCGAGCCCGTTGCATGGCCGTCAGTATCAACATGACAACCGAACCGTCGTCAGGTGCCATGTCGATACCCGGACTGAACCGGCGTTGCCCGGTCTTCAAGCGGCCTGGCAAATCGCCCAGAAATCAGACACCGACAGGCTGGCGCCGCCGATCAGGCCGCCGTCGACATCCGGCAGCGCCAGAAGTTCGGCGGCGTTGCCCGGTTTCATGGAGCCGCCATAAAGTATCCGCGTCTTCTCTGCTGTATCGGCGCCAAGCTTGCTCTTCAAGGTCTTGCGGATTGCGGCGTGGACCTCCTGGGCTTGCGCAGGTGTGGCGACTTGGCCCGTGCCGATGGCCCAGACCGGCTCATAGGCAATGACCGTGTTGGCGGCGGTGGTGCCTTTCGGCAGGGAGCCGCGCAGTTGCTTGCGGTTGACCGCCAGGGTCTGGCCGGCTTTGCGTTCCTTCAGCGTCTCACCGATGCAGACGATGACCTTGAGGCCGGCCGCCAGCGCCGCTTCCGCCTTCGCCTTGACCAGCTTGTCCGTCTCGGCGTGGTCGGCTCGGCGTTCCGAATGGCCGACGATAACATAGCTGCAGCCCATGTTCTTCAACAGCGCCGCGCTGACATCTCCCGTGTGCGCGCCCGCGGCGTTCATGTGGCAATCCTGGGCGCCCAGCTTGACGCCGGAGCCCTTGGCGGCATCGCCGGCCACACCCAGCAACGGAAATGGCGGGCAGATCAGCATTTCGAAGCCAGGCCGCGTCAGCTTTTTCATTTTCTTGGCAAGCCCGCCGGCCAGCGACCGGGCGTCCTTTTTCAAGCCGTTCATCTTCCAGTTGCCGGCGATCAGGATTTTTCGTTTGGCGGCCATGGCGGGTCTCCGGATTCATTGAAATTGATGGCCGTTCTTTTCCAGGACGTGGCCCGGCGTGTCAATGGCGCGCCATCAGACTAGGCATTCGAGGCCATCGATTGTACGCAACGTCCCAGGCACCCGCGAATATCGTACAAGGTAACTTCGGCGACACCGATACCGTGATGATCGGCAATAAAACTGTCGGAGAACCCGAACCATTCGCCGACCGGCGGACGGAACTGGTGCACCGTGGTATCCGTGTTGAGCATGTCAAAACGCTGTGTGTTGTCCCAGGTTCCCGGCGCCGACAGGCGCAACCGGCCGGATGCGACCGTCGTCAGATCACACAGCGCGGCGCAACGCTGAGCCGGGCTGACCGGCTCATCCGCCACCAGGTCTTGGGACCAGGTGAACCAAGTTATCGTATTTTCCAGGCTGGGGCCGTGCCGCATGTGGATGGTCAAATGAAAGCCCGGCGGGCCGCTTTCCCGGCGCGCCGCCGACACCAACTCGTGGTCGGGAAGGTCTTCGGGGCCTGGCACGGGACCGGCCGGAGGGTTGAATAACGGTGCCTGGTTCGGATGTTCCTTAAGGGCGACGGCGCGGGCGATAGCCACCGGGGCACCGTCGTCGTCCCGGGCCAGGGTCGCGTCGATGACCGCCAGGCGCCGGCCTTGCCGGATGAAATCCGCTTCCAGCACCAGCGGCGCCATGGGCACCGGCTTCAGGATATCGACGGTCAAACGCGCGACCCGCATGCCCGCTTCCGCCGCCTTTTGTTCGGCGGTCCGCATCAACAAGGCGTTGACCGGTCCGCCATGTTGGGAGGTTGTAGACCAGGGACTGCCTGTCTGCTCCGTCGGCAGGAATCGGCCGCCATCAAGACTGTAAAGATATGCCGCCATGGTGCCTGATCTCCCTTCGTCCGGAACCCCCGGGCTCTTTTCCAGGACCGCGCCGATTGTGTCAACGCCGCCGCCTGTTGTTTTCCGATGCACCGGCTACACTGGATGAACCTGGAAACATCGGAGACCATCCATGCCGACCCGTGCCCCCTACTACACCGATCGTCACGAAGCGCTGCGCGCCACAGTCATCGATTTCGCCGAACGCGAGATTGCGCCCTTTGCCACGGAATGGGACGAGGCCCAGGACTTCCCCCGCGAATTGTATGTAAAAGCCGCCGAAGCCGGCGTACTGGGCGCCGGCTTCCCGGAGGAATACGGTGGCGGCGGTGGCGATATCTTCGACAAGATCATCGTCAAGGAGGAACTGCCGCGGATCGGCTCGGGCGGGGTGCGGGCCAGTTTGCTGTCGCACGGTATCGGGCTGCCGCCGATCTTGGCTTTGGCGGACACGGCCATGAAGAACCGGGTCGCCCCGCCGGTCCTGGCCGGCGAAAAGATCAGTTGTTTGGCGATCACCGAGCCCAGTGGCGGGACCGATGTCGCGGGGCTCCGGACCACCGCCGAACGCGACGGTGATAATTACATCGTCAACGGCGAAAAGACCTTGATTACGTCGGGTTACCGGGCGGACTATTTTACCGTTGCCGTGCGTACCGGCGGGCCCGGCAAAGACGGCCTGTCGCTGTTGCTGATGGAGCGCGATACCGCCGGTTTCAGCCGCACCCGGTTGAAGAAGATGGGTTGGTGGGCGTCCGATACGGCGATGCTGCATTTCGACAACTGCCGGGTGCCTATGGGCAATCTCATTGGCGCCGAAAACAAAGGCTTCCGTGGCATCGTCCACAATTTCAACGAAGAGCGCATCGGCAACACGGCGATCATGCTGGGGGCCGCCAAGGCATGTCTGGAAGCGGCCATCGAGCACGCGCAAACGCGCGAAGTTTTTGGCAAGGTCTTGATGGCCAATCAGGTGGTGCGCCACAAAATTGTCGACATGGCGACCAAGATCGGCGCGGTGGAATCGCGTCTCGATACGGTCGCCTGGCAGTTTCAACAGGGAGAAAGCCCGATCGCCGAGATCGCCATGGTCAAGAACCTGGCGGCCGAAACTTATGAGTCTTGCGCTTCCGAAACCGTGCAATTGCATGGCGGCGCCGGGATCGTTCGCGGCTCCAAGGCAGAACGCCTGTTCCGGGAATCGAAAATCCTCTCCATCGGCGGCGGCGCCACGGAGGTCATGAAGGACTTGGCGGCGCGGCAGATGGGGTTGTAGGAGGATCGGTGACGGATAGACACTCAGCAATCCGACTGGCTCGGCTCGGCGATGCGGCGGCCATCGCCCGGGTTGAGACGGAAACCTGGCGTGATGCCTATCCGACACTGTTGCCGAGCGCCTATCTGGTGCAGGGCCGCGGCACCCGGTTGCACTGGCAGCGGCGCTTGCAGGGTGCCGGCCGAAAAATCCTTGTCGCTGAGACGGCGGATCAGAGAATCGCCGCCTATGCCACCTGGGGGCCGCTCAATTGGCGCCCCGCCCGGCCGGCTGATCCGCCGCCCGCCCAACTTCACGAGCTTTATGTTCACATGGATCACCGCGAAAATGGGATCGGACGGCGGCTCTGTGCCGAAATTGCGCGACGTGCCGCTGGCAACGGCGCACGACAGCTTTATGTTGAAGTTCTGGACGGCAATCCCAGTCGGTTCTTTTACGAAAACCTGGGCGCCCAATTGGCCTCGCGCGGCCACCACGATTTTGCCGGCCAGCGTCTGCCGAGCGTGATTTACCTGTGGAACGACTTAAAATCGCTGGCCGACAGGTCGGCCGCCTAGCCGCTATTCAGATGATCGCAGCGTGTCAACATGCCCCATCGATAAGATCAGGCTAGTGTTTGATGCCCAATTCCTTCAATGCGCTGTGCAGAACTTGCAGGGATTCGCCGTGTTTCCCGGCTTTGTGAGGCGCCAATCCCTTGGCGGCCATATCCTTGGCCATGCTCATTTTCTTGGCATCCATACTTGATAAGGCGGCTTCGACATATTCGACGTTCCGGAGGTAATTCCCGGGTTGTGCCGTGTTGCTGAAGGTGCCGGAGGTTCCCTTGGCCGCTCGGCAGCCTTCCGGGAACAGGACGCCGGTAAGAATGTTGTTGGGGCCGCGCGCGTCGGCCGCATAGGGCGCATTGCCGGCATATTCGAACGTCAACCGGATCTAGCGATCACCGTTGCCGCTTTCGATACGCCGCATGAAGTGCATGCCCACCAGACCAAGGGATGTCTTATGGCAGTGGGGACGCCCGTCGGCACTGCGTTTTGCGGGCACGGCAATGCGTCCGGGCCGGGGAGCGACAATTGATATGACGACTTGGTTGCCGCGAGGCGTTATAATACATAAGATATAATACATACGGTGATCACAAAATTTTCTTGCGGGTTGCTGAATAACAAAGGGGCGCAGGGGCTTTTGTGCTGAATTTGTCGGCAGCATTGGACATGAAAGTTCGACGATTTGTTTCCGGTACGCAGATGGGGCGAGCTGCTCAGCCTGCTTTTGTGCGATTGGCCGTGGCGGCTGTCGTGTGCTTATGTTTGGTCGGCTGGCCAGGAGCCGCAATGGCGTTCGGCGAGAGGGATATTGCCGACAAATTGGCCGAATTACTGCGTTCAGCCCGCACCGTGATTTCCCAGAACCAGACTTTGATCAACGCCGAGACCCCGGCCGACAAGGGATTGACCGGCGATGTCGTCGTTGCCAAGGCGGGCCTGTTATTTGAACAAAAAACCGGGGTTACGCTGCTCAGCTTTCAGAAAAATTCGAACCTTCAGCGATACCTGAACGCGCAGATCAATGCGATCCGGGAAGTTGTCGATGAACATCAATCCACCATCAATAAACCCGATATCGGATTCAAAGGCTTCGTGCCGGCGGTCTTCGCGCGCCTTGTCAATGAGCGCTTCAAGCTAAAGATGGGCAAGGAGGTGCAAATCAAGGTGACGGCGCCTCGCGCGCTTGTCCGCAATCGCAAAGCCTTGCCGGACGAATTTGAGACGATGGCCATTGAGAGATTTCTTGGCGCCGACGATTGGCC
>CAZQPC010000033.1:0-23314 GCA_964595005.1 uncultured Magnetovibrio sp. | reverse complement strand
CCGCAGGGAGACCTCCAGGTCCAGGTCATAATTGAATCCACCGGGCTGAACCAGATATGGCAGCGGTGTCGGGTTCTGCGCCGGCCCGTCAACCCGGAACGGCACCAGGGCTTCACACGTCACAACCCAAGGCGAAACCGTGGTCGCGAAAGCCTTTGCTTGAAACGGACCCAGGGGCTGGTATTCCCAAACTTGGATATCGCGGGCACTCCAGTCATTCAAAAGGACATAGCCAAAGATCATCTCGTCGGCCTGTTTAACCGATACGGGCTGGCCCATCCTGTTCGGCATACCAATGATCGCGCCAATCTCCAACTCCATATCGAGCTTGCCGCAGGCTTCATACAAAGGCGCTTCGCACGCCGGCGGCTTGATCTGGCCACGCGGGCGATGAATGTCCGTACCGCTGACGACCACGGTACTGGCCCGGCCGTTGTAGCCGATCGGCATATGCAGCCAATTGGGCATCAAGGCATTTTCCGGATCTCGAAACATGGTGCCGACATTTGTCGCGTGTTCCCTTGAGGCATAAAAATCCGTGAAATCACCAATCCGAATAGGAAGATGAAGCCGTGCCTCGGCCATCGGTACCAGGGCCGTCCAGCGAAGGACGTCGTCGTCACGCAGCACGGCATTGTCCTGTCCGAGCAGCGCACTGAGGGCGGCACGGTTGGCATGCCATACATCAGGTCCCAGGCCCATAAAGGCGTTGATGTCGGGCCGCGCGAAAGTGCCCGCGGGAACCGGCAATTGGCTGGTATTCTCCAATACCGACAAATCGAGGATCTGATCACCAATGGCCACACCGACCCTTTTGTCCGGATTGTCGGCGCTGTTGAAAACTCCGTACGGGAGATTCTGGATCGGGAAATGACAATCCTCTTGATTGGCTTGCTCAAGCCAGGACTTGAGAGACGGATCGTGGGTGTGATTGGTCTTCGTCATGGCATTCGTCTCCCATATTCAGACAGGCCGTCTGTCCGAAAACTTGAGAATACCAGAACATGTGACCGGCCACTTGTCTTCTTCATTATTATCCGATCTTTGCGCCGGCCGGCGCCTGGACGCTGCGGGCCTCAGTTCTTATGTGGCCGAAAGGGTAGGATTCGTTTTAACCTGGGTCCGGGAGGTAGCCGACATGACGCTTCAAGAACTGCATCACTGCGCCATTCGCACGAAAAGGCTGGAAGAAACCAAGACCTTTTTCGTCGACGCCCTGGGCATGGAGGTCGGTAACCGGCCGGCCTTCGATTTTCCCGGCTACTGGCTCTATGTCGATGGCCGGGCCATCGTCCATCTGGTCGGCGTCGATCCGGACGATCCGCAGGGACTGATCGATTACCTGGGTGATAACGATCTCGACTTGGATGCGGGCACCGGCCCCTTTGACCACATGGCGTTCATGATCTCCGAGCCGACATCGCTGCGCAAGCATTTGAAGAAAAACAAGATTCCCTTCCGCGAACGGGAGGTACCCGATATGAACCTGGAACAGCTGTTCCTCGAAGACCCGAATGGCGTCACGGTTGAGTTGAATTACATCAGTTCCGACGGCCCAACGATCTTTGACATGCCGACCGCCCCGGAAATTGGTGCTGCACCATCGTCAAGGGAGAAAATTCTCGGCAGCGCGCGAGATCTTATCCCGGTGTTGCGGGAACGGTCAGCCGCGGCGGAAGCAGCGGGACGCATCGGCGACGACACCATTAGCGATTTCGAAGAAACCGGCCTTCTGGGAATTGTCCAGCCGGCCCGGGTCGGCGGTGCCGAACTGGATTACGCAGCGCTGCTTGAAGCCACCTACGATCTCAGCCGAGGTTGTGGCTCAGCGGGTTGGATTTATATCAACCTGGCCTGCCACCACTGGATGCTGGCCATGTTCGATGAACGGGCCCAGAACGACGTCTGGAAAGACGATCCGACAACCTACACGGCGACCTCGGTCATCTACCCCGCCGGGCGGGCCAAAAAAGTGAAGGGCGGTTATACCCTGTCCGGCCGCTGGCCGTTCTGCAGCGGCGTCCACCATAGCGACTGGATTATCCTGGGTGGCATAGCCGCGGGAAAACAGCGCATGTTCCTGTTGCCGAAAAGCGACGTCGAACTGATCGATACCTGGGACGTTACCGGATTGGTGGCCACGGGCAGCGTCGATACGTCCGTCAAGGACGTGTTCGTGCCGGCGCACCGGACATTGGCGGCCACCGATGTGCGCGGCGGCCCAACGCCGGGCGCGGCGGTCAATCCCGCACCCTTGTACCAGCTGCCTGTGGCGGCTCTGTTTCCACACCTCATCGCGGCGCCGGTCGCCGGCATGGCCATGGGCGTCAGCGACACCTGTCTCACCTCCATGCAGGCGCGGGTCTCCACCTACAGCCGATCCAAGGTCTCCGACTTCGCCACCATGCAACTTCGCCTGTCCGATGCCATGGCCGCCAACGACGCGGCAATGGCGCTTTTATATGCCGGCTGCCGGGAAGCCGATGCCATCGCCGTGACGGGCGGCATGCCGGACATGGCGACAAAAATGCGCTGGCGACGTGACGCAGCGTTCACCGCGACCATGGCGGCCGACGCCACTGACCGGCTCTATCGGGCCCAGGGCGGCGGCGCCATCTATGCCAAGAACCCATTGCAACGGCAATTCCGTGATCTGCACGCGGGCCTCGGTCACATCGGCGTTTCAAACGACGCCAATGGTGTCGCCTATGGACGGATAGCCTTGGGATTGGAGGCCGACAACCCGCTTGTCTGAAAATTTTCTGATATTAGGGCTTCGCCGGGACAGGCGGATTGATCAGCAACGTGCCGCTGAACAAGGCGTGCAAGGTCCGCGCCGAAACAGCGGTGATCGTGACTGTTGCCAGGGCGACGGCAGCGATGGCAACCGATTGAGTGGCCTCCGTCGGCGCCGCCTGATGGTAGACGACGGCACCCGCCGCCACGGCGTCGAGGGGAAAGGTGAAGGCCCACCAGGCGACGGAGAAAGGCCATCTGACAACATCGCGTGAGGCCCAACACAGGGCGGCAAACAATAAAAGGCCCAGGAAGAACAAGGTCCTCGCGAACATATCCAGGCCGTTGCCGGTCAGCTGCAAATAGCCGACGAAGATGATCATCGGCGGCACCAACAGAATAAACCAGGTCGGGCGCGCACTGGGCGGCACTGGTGATCCGAAAATAGTTCGCGCCAAGATGATCGGAAACAGCACCAACCACATGCCCAGTCCCACGGACAGGCACAGATAGGACATCTCCGTATGACCCAACGGCCCGCCAGCCAAGGGCGCCAGAATGGGCGACACCATGCCGAGGAGCCAACTGCCGTTGGCCGCATCAAGGGCATGGGTATCCCGAACCAGGCGGGCCATCAACAGGGCCGCCAGCGCCAACATGGCCGTCGTGCTGATCCAAAACAAGAGATTGGCCAATGCCGGCCAACGGATTGCCCAACCCGCCGCAATCAACAAGACACCGATGGGAATAGCCGAAAAAAAACCGGCGCCGGCCGTATCCGCGTATTCGCCGGCGACGGCGTCTGCATGGCGTATGGATTTGAGCCCGTAAGCGCCGGCCAGAACGGCAAAAATCAGCGCCCCGACGAAGACCAGGATGTCCCCATACAGCGCATCAAGAGCGAACACCTCAGCAAACTTGCGCCAGACCAGACCAAGCCCCGTGACGCCCATGACGGCAGCAAAAAGACCAACAGGCAGCATTTTCAAGGATTGGTGGCGGAGGCCCGTCTCAGTTTGACTCTCATTCATTTCGTATCGGCGTCCGATGATGCGTCCCTACGCCCATCATGGGCATTCAATACCGATAAGGCGACCAATTATTATCGTGCGAAGCCGCCGACCTGCCCCATTTGGGCGGCGCCGAAACCAGCCAAAGCGCTGCGGACTTCTTCACTGGGGCCACCATGGGCCATCAATCGCACCGGACCGACGCAAGCCAGGAACCGGCCGGCAAACTTCGTGCCGAAGTTGCCGAGATGGATCATCGTCACTATCCATGGGGAAGGCGATTTTCTAATGCGCTACGCCAACACATGAAGTAGAGCCGGCAGGTACATTTTAGCGCTCGCGGCCCTCCCCTAAGGGGACAATGTGAAACTGTCATCCGCCGCACCGGTAGCATGGATAAAACTCTAGCCTACACGACAATTTCAAGAGCAAATAAAAAAAAACGGCGATGGAACCACCCATCGCCGTTTTCGTTTGGTAGGCGCGGAGGGATTCGAACCCACGACCCGCCGATTAAGAGTCGGCTGCTCTGCCAACTGAGCTACGCGCCCATAGTTTCGAGAATAGTAACAAATATGACCTAGCGTGACCTAGAACAGTACCCAAAAATATAAGTTGTTGATTATAAATGCAGAATTGGTGAAACCTAATGTCTGAGAGTCTGCTGCACACCCAACTGAGCTAATCGCCCGTCCCTGAAGAACGAGCCGTATAGCAGAGGCCATAACCTTTGTCGATACGCCGCGGGTCAAAGCGCCGCGGGGGGCGCTCAACCGTCTTCGCCGCCGCGCCGGCCGATGATCACATCACGGTGCACCCATACCCCGATCAGCAATCCGAAACCGATGAGCAGCGTCATCATCGCCGTGCCGCCATAGGAGATCAGCGGCAGCGGCACACCAACGACGGGGATCAACCCCATCACCATGGCGATGTTGATGAACACGTACAGAAAGAAGGTCACCGTCACCCCCATGGCGACAAGGCGGCCAAACTGGCTGTAGGCGCGCATGGCGATGATCGCGCCGAAAGCCAACAAAAGACTGTACAGGGCCAGCAGGCCAAGACCGCCGACCAATCCGAATTCCTCGGCCAGCATGGTAAAGATGAAGTCGGTCTGCATCTCGGGAAGAAAATTCAAGTGCCCCTGGGTGCCCTGCATGAACCCCTTGCCCATCATGCCACCGGATCCCAGCGCGATCTTCGACTGGATGATGTGATAACCGGCGCCCAAGGGATCGGCTTCCGGGTTGAGGAAGGTCAGAATGCGCTGTTTTTGATATTCGTGCAGGAACTGCCAGCCGACGGGCGCGGCGACCATGCCGGACACGATGATCAGGCCGAATTTCCACAACCGAACGCCAGCAACAAAAAAGATCGCACCGCTGGCCATCACCAGCATCAGCGCCGTCCCCAGGTCCGGTTGGCGTAGCACCAGGGCGGCGGGCGCAAAAACCATCACCAAGGGCACCAGCAATCGGGTCGGTCTGGCCACGTCTTCCATGTTGAGACCGTGGAAATAACGCGCCAGGGCCAGCACCAAAGCGATTTTCATGAGCTCCGACGGCTGCAGGTTGAAATAGCCCAAATCCAGCCAGCGTTGGGCACCCATACCGACATAGCCCATGAACTCCACCATGATCAGCATGATCAGGCTCAACCCGTAGAAGACATAGGCGAAACGCAACCAGATGCGCACATCGATCAGGGCCACCGCCATCATCGCCAGAAAACCGACGCCAAACCGTACGATCTGACGCGATGCCCAAGGCTGGAAATTGCCGTTCGCCGCCGAATACAGCATCGCGATACCGATGGCCGCCGTCAGGCAAATGAGAAATGCCAGAAACCAGTGAATATTCAGCAGCTTCTGGGCGATCGTAAATTCCGGCGGATTGAGACTGTCTTCCCTCATCCCTCCTGGTCTCCTTCCCCATTTCCGCCCCGGGGCTGGGAAAATCGCCGGCCGGCCGTGTTGACCGCGATGCGAGCCGAATTTCTGCGTTGCGCCTCACGTAGGATATCGCGCGCGATGGGCGCCGCCGTCGACGAACCACCACCACCGTGTTCAACCACCACGGCGACCGCATAGCGGGGATTATCTTCCGGCGCGTAGCCGACAAACAAGGCGTGATCGCGTTCCTTCCAGGGCAGATCCTTGTTCTTGCGGACGCCGCTTTCGCGTTCCGACTTGCTGATCCGGCGCACCTGCACAGTCCCGGTTTTGCCGGCCATCTCGTGCCCCGGCTCCTTGATGCGCGAGCGGTAGGCGGTGCCGCGGGGCGTATTGACCACATCATTCATGGCCTGGCGGATGATCTCCAGATGGCGCGGCGGCAGGTTCAGGCTGTCGAACTTGGCGGCCGCGTCATCGGTCTTTGCACCGTCTTTGTGCACCGCCTTGGTCAGCCTGGGAGTCACCGCGAAACCGCCATTGGCAAGGCGCGCCGTCATCACCGCCAACTGCAAAGGCGTCACCAGCAGATATCCCTGGCCAATGCCGGCTATCAGCGTCTCACCTTGGTGCCAGGGCGCATCGAGGGCGCCGCGCTTCCATTTCGGCGTTGGCACAAGGCCCGCCTGCTCACCGGGAAGGTCGATGGCCAGCTTGTCCCCCATACCGAGCCGTTTCGCCATGGCGGCAATGCGCTCAATGCCGGTCCGTTTGGCAAGCTCATAGAAGAACACATCACACGATTGGACAATCGCCTGCTCGGCTTTGAGAAAACCATGTCCGTGCTTCTTCCAGCAATGGAAGCGCGCATCGCCCAATTCCGTGAACCCGGAGCAAAACACCTGGCTCGACGGTGAAATTACGCCCTTGTCCAGAGCCGCCAACAGCACACACATTTTGAAGGTCGACCCCGGCGAATAGCGTCCGGCGATGGATTTGTTGATCAGCGGCGCCCGGGGGTTTGACACAAGCCCCTGCCATTCCGACGAACTAAGTCCCCGGTTGAAGCTGTTGGGATCGAAGCTGGGGTTGGAAACCATGGCCAACACATCGCCATTGTGAATATCGAGCACGACAACGGCGGCGCTTTCGTCGTCCAAGCGCTCACGGATGAAACGCTGCAGTTCCATATCGATGGTCAACTGCACCTCGGCGCCCGGCTGGCCTTCCTTGCGTTGTAATTCGCGGATCACCCGTCCGTAGGCGTTGACCTCGACCTGAGAACTGCCGCCGGAGCCGCGTAGTGCCAGATCGTGAACCCGTTCGACGCCGGCCTTGCCGATGCGGAAGCCGGGCAACTCCAGCAGGGGGTCACCGGTCAATTCCTGCGGCGAAACGGCCGCCACATAACCGAGGACATGGGCGAGATCTTCACCATAGGGATAATCCCGGCTCTGCCCCACGTCGATCATGACGCCTGGCAGATCCGGCGCGTTGACCTCAATCCGCGCGACTTGCTGCCAATTCAAATTTTCACGCAAGGTCACAGGCACGAAACTGCGGTTGCGTTTGACGTCGCGCAATATGCGGCGACGTTCACCAGGGCCAATGGTGATGATCTCGCCCAGGCTGTCCAGGGTCGCGGCCACGTCGCGGGTGTCTTCGGGAATCAGTAACACTCGGTAATTCTGCTGGTTCGAAGCCAGCGGCACGCCGAACCGGTCAATGATGCGCCCGCGCGGCGGCGCCAACAGGCGCAGGTTGATACGGTTTTCCTCGGCCAAGGTCTTGTAGCGTTCGGATTCCAAGACCTGCAGGTAGTACATGCGGCCGATCAAGGCCGAGAACAAGGTCGCCTGGCCACCCAGCAACATAACACTGCGGCGGTTGAAAAGCTTATGGCGTTCGACATCCCGGTTCATGTCAGACCTGCTGCAAAAAGGCCCGTTGCCAGCGCAGGAACAAGTGCGCGACGACGGGGTAACATCCAACGCCCAGAAGATACTGGCTGAAAACCGACCAGGGATCTACCGCCGCGGCATTGAAAGCCGAAACCAGCATCCAAAGCAGGACAAAGGCGCCGGCTGAAACCAGGGCAAAGCCAAGCCACACCACGTAAAAAGATTTGCCCAGGAAAAACCGGTGCTGGGCAAGCACCAGACTATAGACCATGACGAACACCACCGTGTGAACGCCCATGGGTACGCCGCTCAGGGCATCTTGGAAGAAGCCGATGGCGAAAACCGCATAGACAGGCAGCAACTCTGAGCGGTTTACCCCCCAATGGAAAATGGCAATTAGCGAGAACAGCGGCATGATCCGCGCCAGGCCGGGAATCTGAAACGGCACGGCGCTCAGCAGAACCAGCAGAATGGTCAGCACGAAGGGCGTCAACTGACGGCTCAGAATATCCATGCGATGCCAGATTGTCGGTTTCATGCCACTCCTTAGGCAGGCGCCCGTTAACGCCTTTCGCCACTGCCGCTCCGGTCAGGACCGGATCGGATAATCCCTTTCAGGCCATAATCCAGGACTCGTACATATTCGACCCGTTCCCGATTTACATAGGGCTGCACGTCGATGATTCCGTACGCCACCGAAGAAACCACGCCAATGGGCAGGCCGGCGGGAAACACTCCGCCATGGCCCGACGTCACCACCCGGTCGCCCTTGGCGATGACCGCACCCGTCGGCAGGTGGATCAAACGCGGCCGGCCCGTGTTGGCGCCGGCCAGGACGGCGCGCGTGCGGTTCGATTCAATGGCGATAGGTATGCGTGAGTTCAAATCGGTGATCAAAAGCAACCGCGACGACCGGCGCCCGACGCCGGAAATGCGCCCGACAAGCCCATCGCCGGTGACCGCCGCCTGGCCCTTGCGCACCCCGGCTCTTTCGCCGGCGTTCAGGATCAGGCTGTGGGCGAAGGCACCACCCGGATCGGCGACAACACGCGCCGCGATGAAACTGGTCTCCGGCCCGGCGGAGAAATTCAACAACCCCTTGAGTGCACGGTTTTCCGTTTCCAGCTTGCGGGCGGCCGACTGCCAATGCAAAAGCCGGTCGCGCTGCTGGCGCAGACGCTGGTTTTCGTCGTGCACCGTCAAAATTTCGCGCAGCCGTTCGACGCCGACGTTGAAGCTTTCCACGGGCCGGCCGGCCATGTCGAGGATCGGCGCGACGGCATCGACGATCTGGCTCCGCACCTGTTCCATGCTGGCGACGTCAACCCGGCCAATAACCAGCACCCCGACGGCGCCCAGGATCAACAATAGGTAGGCGAAGCGTTGGGCGACGCTTTTGACGGGCGCCGCAATGCGGTTGACGGTGCGTGTCGAGTTCTTCACGCGGGTTTGTTGCTCCAAGTAATGGAACCACCGCACCACACGGCGTCCCTTTCCGGAATCTTCAGATTAATCCCGGAATTTCAATAGCTAACTGTAATCGCAAGTATATTAACGGAAACTTACAGGGAAATTAAGTCCCCAAGCCCTGGAAATGCTAAATACATGCCCTGGGCAGACCTAGCCCAGGCCCAGGCAGGCCCAGGGCACGCCTAGTACATGGTCGTCAGCACGTCCTTCAGGCGCTTCATCTCTTCTAGCGCCCGGCCAGTGCCCAAGACAACGCACGACAGCGGGTCGTCGGCAATGGAGACGGGCAGCCCCGTGGCGTGACGCAGGACGAAATCCATATTGCCCAACAGGGCGCCGCCGCCGGTCAGCACGATCCCCTTGTCGACAATGTCGGCGGCCAGTTCCGGCGCCGTGTGTTCCAAGGCCACCTTGACCGCCTCGATGATGGCGCCGACCGGTTCGGCCAGGCTTTCGGCGATCTGGCGCTCCGAGATGATCAGTTCCTTGGGCACCCCGTTCATCAGGTCGCGGCCCTTGATTTCCATGGTCTGGCCTTCGGTGTCCTCGGGCGGACAGGCCGAACCGATATCTTCCTTGATGCGCGCCGCACTGCCCTCGCCGACCAGAAGATTATGATTGCGGCGAATGTAGGCGATGATGGCTTCGTCCATTTTGTCGCCGCCGACCCGGACGGAGCGCGAATAGACAATGCCGCCCAGCGACAGCACGGCAACCTCGGTGGTGCCGCCGCCGATATCGACGACCATGGAGCCCGTCGGTTCGGTCACCGGCAGGCCGGCGCCGATGGCCGCCGCCATGGGTTCCTCGATCAGGTAGACCTTGCGCGCGCCGGCGTTTTCGGCCGAGTCCTGAATGGCGCGGCGTTCCACCGCGGTCGATCCTGACGGCACGCAAACCACCACCACGGGGGCGGCGAAACTGCGCCGGTTGTGAACCTTGCGGATGAAATACTTGATCATCTCCTCGGCGACTTCGAAGTCGGCGATGACGCCATCGCGCAAGGGCCTGATCGCGCGGATGTTGCCCGGCGTGCGGCCCAGCATCTGCTTGGCTTCCTCGCCGACGGCGAGGACGTGTTTCTTGCCCTTGACCTCGGCGATGGCGACCACCGAGGGCTCGTTCAGGACAATGCCGCGGCCCTTCACATAAACCAGCGTGTTGGCCGTGCCGAGATCGATGGCCATGTCGGCCGACAGGAATCCGAAAAGACGTGAAAACATACAGGATCGCTATAGGAAAATGGTCAACGAAAGATTAATGCGGTGCCCGCACCGAGGCATTTCCCGGAACCGACACCGCACTTATAAGTCCTCGCGACGGGCGTTGCTAGGCCGAAAGCGCCGCCGGCGCGGTTTTTTCCCGCTTCACCAGCAACTTGTTCAAGGCATGCACGTAGGCCTTCACCGACGCCACCATGGTGTCCGTGTCGGCGCCCTGGCCATTGACGGTTTTTCCGTCTTCCTCGAGACGCACCGTCACCTCGGCCTGCGCATCCGTGCCCTGAGTCACCGCCGACACCTGATAGAGCTGCAGGCGCGTGTCGTGCGGGAACAGTTCCTTGATGCAGTTGAAGGCGGCATCGACGGGACCATCACCGGTGCCGTTACAGGATTTCTCCTCGCCATCGATGCTCAGCGTCAGGGCCGCTTTCGGCGGCGCATGCACGGTGCCGCAGTTGATCTCCAACGACACCACCTGGATGCGGTCGCCGGCGTGCAGCACCTCGTCGTCAACCAGGGCGATGATGTCTTCGTCAAACACGTCCTTTTTCAGATCCGCCAGCACCTTGAAGCGCCGGAAGGCATCCTGGCGGCCATTGTCGCCGATGTCATAGCCCAGTTCCTTGAGCTTCTCGTTGAAGGCATGGCGTCCCGAATGTTTGCCCAGGACCAATTTGTTGGTGGTCAGGCCGACGGATTCAGGCGTCATGATCTCGTACGTCCGGGTGTCCTTGAGAACCCCGTCCTGGTGGATGCCGGCTTCGTGGGCGAAGGCGTTGGCACCGACGATGGCCTTGTTGGGCTGGACGTTGAAGCCGGTGACGCCGGAAACCAGACGCGACGCCTTGGTCAGGTCTTCGGTGACGATATCGTTGCTGTAGGGCATGATGTCGTGGCGGGTCCGCAGCGCCATGATGATCTCTTCCAAGGACGCATTGCCGGCCCGCTCACCGATGCCGTTGATGGTGCATTCCACCTGCCGCGCACCGGCCGCCACGGCGGCCAGGGAATTGGCCACGGCCAGCCCCAAGTCATTATGGCAGTGCACGGAAAACCGCGCCTTGTCGGAATTCGGCACCCGTTCCATGACCATCTTGATCAGGGCCGCGAACTCTTCGGGCATGGTGTAGCCGACCGTGTCCGGGATATTGATCGTCGTCGCCCCGGCCTTGATGGCGCTTTCCGTGCACTGACAGAGGAAATCGTGCTCCGTGCGGGTGCCGTCCTCGGCCGACCATTCGACGTCGTCCGTATAGCCCCGGGCCCGCGTCACACTGTCGATGACCGCCTGATGGACCTCTTCCGGGGTCATTTGCAGCTTGGCGCTCATGTGCAGGGGGCTGGTCGAGATGAAGGTGTGGATGCGCTTGCGCTCGGCCGGTTTCAAGGCCTCGCCGGCGCTGTCCACGTCCATGTTGCCGGACCGCGCCAGACCGCAGACCACCGTCTCCTTCATGATCTTGGCAATTTCATGGACCGCCTCGAAATCACCCGGGGACGCGATCGGAAAACCGGCCTCGATGACATCGACGCCCATGGCTTCGAGCGTCTTCGCGACCCGGATCTTTTCCTCCAGGTTCATGGAACAGCCCGGCGACTGTTCGCCGTCACGCAAGGTGGTATCGAAGATGATGACCCGGTTCGGGTCCGTCGAGATATCTGTCGTCATTGAATTATTCCTTTTCCTCAACTTAGGAGTCGCCAAAAAACAGCTATGGGACAATCCCCTGAACGCGGCCTCCCCTAGCGGGACGCCGGCATTTGCGTTCAGGGGCACCTAAGTCGAAGGGCCCCTTCCGGAATAAGAAGGAGGTCGAGGGCGAGCGCACGGCCACGGCCGGCCCACTGGCCGCCGTCAGTCCGTAACATGTGAGGTCCGTTGACCATCGTCTCACCCATTTCGCGTCCGCCCCGTCGGCGGACAACTTCCAGACAAAACACCGGAAGGCCCATCGTTGTCAACCCGATTGTATCTTCCGGGCGTTAATAGAAGGTTGTTGCCACGCGCCTATGGCCGTCCGTCTGTACGAAATGTACGCATTCGTACGCACAAGCACTCAAACGTACGTATTTATCACAGGCGCCCAGAAAAAAATTCATGAAATCAAATCCTTAGCATGACCACAAATGCGACCATTTTGCGACAAATGTCGCCTTTGTCCGCGATTGTCCGCTTTTCACGTTGTCGCAACCTCTCCCGGAATATCAGCGTGAGGTCTGGCAATGGATGTTCTGGGACCGTGGCCGCCCAAGCGGCCGCGATTGCCAACCATTTGGCATGGGCCAAAATAGCCCAGGTCTCCAGCCGCTTGCCTGGCTCCCCCGGAGCCAGGGTCGGCTTCCGACCCCCGGAGGGAAGTTGGCCAGACTGACGTGTCCATCGCTTGTCACGGCCGGTTTGCAGACCCAACGCAGCGGACGCAGAGAAGCGCAGAGGCCGCAGAGGCAAAGAAAAAGATGAACTTCTTCACGGCGGCCACCGCGTGACCATCGCGACCGCCGCGCTGCATCTCATTATCCGCACCCAGAGATAGGCGCACGACGACGCCACCACAGCCGCGCGGTTCGTATCATCGCCCCCGAGCCCAACACCCCATAATTCCCTTGGCGCATCAGTCCCGGCGGGTCTCCGTCCCGGCAATTGCCAACCATTTGGCATGGACCAAAATGCCAACCATTTGGCATGGACCAAAATGCCAACCATTTGGCATGGGCCTAAAAGCCAACCATTTGGCATGGACCAAAAAGCCGATCCGGAATCATCTTCACAAGGTCAAATAGCGTGCAACTGCCGGTCGTCCGCAGCGCATGGAGATAATATAGTCAGATGGCATATGAATTTCAACCTATTTATGGAAAATTCGACAATCCGAGTTTGAGCCTCTCCAATGTCGGCAAATCAAAACCCAGCGGACGCAACATCAACTGCTATCGGAAGTGTGCCGTTGGCCCAAGATCGACGTCGGTGGGCATATTTGGCATACACGACGACGACTTCGCCATTGATGCCGGCCTCGTTCATCGCCGGTGCCGGCTCTTTCGAATATACGGCTGCAGATACGGCCCCGACGGTCAGGGGATCAGCACGATCTTACCGTAGGCGCCGGGCCGCAGCACCGCGTGGTGGGCCTCGATGGCGTCCTTCAGCGGCAGTTCCTTGCCGATCACCGGGTTCAGGCTGCCATCCGCCAAGCCGCGCCCGATGGCGGCGTTCATCTCGTTCATGTCGTCCGGCGGCGCGTTGAAGCGCGCAATGCCCAGGATGTCGAGTTCCTTCATCATCGCCGCGCGGGGGTTGATCTCAACCGGGCCGCGGTTGCCGATGATGACGATCCGGCCGTACTTGGCGACCGCGTCAATGTCGCGCGGCAGGTTCACGTTGGCCAGCATCTCAAGGATCAAATCCGGACCCTTGCCGCCGGTCAGTTCGCCGAGCGCGTCCAGATAGCCGTCCTTGGTGTGGTCCAAGGCGTGGGCCGCGCCCTGTTGGCGCACCAGGTCAAGGCCGCGTTCACTGCCGGCCGTGCCGATGGCGGTGATGCCCAGGCTTTTCGCAATCTGCAGGGCGGCGGTGCCGACGGCGCCGCTGGCGCCGTGCACCAACACGGTTTCGCCGGCCTTGCCCCGGCCACGCTTCACCAGGGCCCAATAGGCCGTGCCATAGGGCGTGCCGATGGCCGCACCCTGGGCGGAACTGACGTTGTCGGGCAAGGGCTGGATCGTGTCCGCGGGCAGGACCACCTGCTCCGCATAACCGCCTGAGCCGCCGCCGTTGGCGACATAGACCCGCTCACCAGCCTTGAATTGGCTGACCCCGTCGCCCGACGACAAAATGGTGCCGGCGGCATCGCCGCCAGGCGTGAACGGCAAGGCGGGCTTGATCAGATGCACGCCGGCCCGGATATAGGTGTCGACCGGGTTGACGCCGATCGCCTCGATCTGGATCACCACCTCACCCGCTGCCGCCGTTGGATCCGGCACGTCCTCGTATTGCATCACCTCGGCGTCGCCAAATTCGTGAACCTGAATGGCTTTCATCGTTGTCCTTCCTTTTTCGTCGTCGGCTTCGACAATAAACTCGCCGCCAATTCGGGCAGCCTGCCGTTGGCCGGCGATGGCCCGATGCACCTATGGCTTTAAAGGCTAGCGAGTTGTCGGAAAGTTGTCCATCCGAGCAATCGGGGGGCTATTGCCCGGGGATGGCCAGGAAGTAACTTTCCGCGAACTGACCTCCGTTTTCGGCCGTTTAGCGGGCCTGAAATGACGCCTTCGAAAATGTCTCTTCGTGGCCCACTACAGACGTGCGTACGTCTTCAAAAGAGTTGGCTTCTCAATTCGCTTTCTTAACTTAGACAACTCGGAATATGTCCCAGCGGGTTGAGCCCGAAACGATGACCTCGCCCATTTTTTTGCCCCAGTCCTCGTGCATTTCGACAGTGGCGATTTTGTCGAAGAACTGCTGAAGGTCATCTAAACCTTCAATTTCGATCTCGTTTTCTACCAAACCTTCGCTCACGCCTACAGACCCGGTGGTTAATCGAACTTTCGACGTATCGATATTGGTTTGCGTGCCAATCTCCCTGTTCCACTCTTTAATCAATTCGATGGCCTCATTCTTACAACCAAATTTGGCGGTGAACTGCCAGCGAGCAATCATCATGATATTTGTCCCTGTTTTAACCGATTATTTCCCAAGTAATCTTCGAACGGAGCTCAATCGTATGCCTTCTCCGTCGCGGGTGGAAGATGTTATGTTCTGCAGCAATCCGGCATCTCCGGTCAGGTGATTTGGCGCTCAGCAGAGATTTCTCGAAAGTTAGTCCGCTCAACCCCTCAGAGCGGAAGGGGATCGAACTCGGCGCTCAGGTCTGCCTTTGGCCCGTTTCAGACTTTTCTCTCGTCATTCCCGCGAAAGCGGGAATCCAGATTAAGGGACCTCGGAACTTCGCTGCCCTGGATTCCCGCGTGCGCGGGAATGACAGAATATGAAAGACTGTTCATGGCTATTAGCCAACCTCGAACGCGACGTGAATTGACGTCCGCTTCAGGCCTGAAACCGGCCCTGGTTCCGTTAATTTATGTGTTCGCGCCAGACCGCTTCCGGCTATTAGGCCATGCCGCCTAGGCTTCGCCCACGTCATCCAGCAATCGGCGCAGCCGCGCAATATGCCCGGGCCCGATCTCACAACAGCCGCCGACCAGCCGCGCACCGGCGGCAAGCCAATCGGACACGTGGCTGGCATAAATCGCCGCATCGAGATCGTCACGACGGCCCAAACTGTCGATGCCGTCGCCCGATTCCCAATCGTCGGGGATTTCCGCGAAGCCGTTGGCGAAGCCGCCGACCGGCCAGTTGTCCCGGGCGCCCAGACCGGCCAGTTCCGCCATCGCCGCCGTGACGCTTTCCGGCGAACAGCAGTTGACCAGGAAGCCGCTGACCGGCTGATCCGCCAGCGCCTGATAAGCCGCCGTCACCGTCTCGCCGCTGCGCAGGCGCGCGGACCCGTGGTCTTCCAGGGTCCAGGCGACCCAGATGGGCTTGCCGACGGCGGCCGCGCCGGCGACGGCGGCCACCGCCTCGGCGGCGCTCGACATGGTCTCGCAAACAAAGAAATCGACGTAGGGCGCCAGCACCTCGGCCTGTTCGCGGTACATGGGCTCGATCACATCGAAAGCCTGCACCAGATCGGGGCGGAAGCTGCCGTAGATCGGCGGCAGCGAGCCGGCGATGAGGACCGTCTCGTCGGTGTTGTCGCGGGCCTGCACGGCCAGCTTGCCGGCGCGGCGGTTCAAATCCTCGAACAGAAAGCCCAGGCCGGCGTCGTCCAGCTTGCGGCGGATCGCCGTGTAGGTATTGGTGGTGATCACCCGGGCGCCGGCGCCGATGAAGTCCTCGTGCACCTCGCGCACCAGGTCCGGCGTATCGATCAGCACCTGCGCCGACCACAACGCGCCGACACTGCCGCCGGTGCGCGCCAACAATTCCTGCCCCATGCCGCCGTCAAGCAGCACCGGGCCGTCGGGGAGTGGGACTTGGGGGATCATGGATGGCGCCTCTCTACGGTGAGCTTAAACGACCTTTCTGATCACCGCTATGGCCAACAATACAGCACCCCGCCTCCGAAACCGAAGGCGGGGTGCTGAACCCTAAGAGCGGGTTGCCGGTTCTTGTGCCGGCGATCTTTGATAGCTTCAGTTCTTGGCTTTGTCGACCAAGGCGTTTTCGGCGATCCAGGGCATCATGCCGCGCAGGCGTTCGCCGACCTGCTCGATATCGTGTTCCGCGCCGATCCGGCGCAGCGCCTTGAAGTGCGGCTGGCCGACCTTGTTCTCGGCCATCCAGCCCTTGACGAAGCTGCCGTCCTGGATGTCCTTGAGGACCCCCTTCATGCGTTCCTTGGTACCCTCGTCGATGATCCGGGGGCCAGTCACATAGTCGCCGTATTCGGCCGTGTTGGAGACCGAATAGCGCATGTTGGCGATGCCGCCTTCGTAGATCAGGTCGACGATCAGTTTGACCTCATGACAGCATTCGAAATAGGCCATTTCCGGCGCATAGCCGGCGTCCACCAGGGTCTCATATCCGGCCATGATCAGCGCCGTCAGGCCGCCGCACAACACAGCCTGCTCACCGAACAGGTCGGTTTCGCATTCTTCTTGGAAGGTCGTCTCAACGATGCCGGCGCGGCCGCCGCCGATACCGGCGGCGTAAGACAATCCCGTGTCCATCGTGTTGCCCGACGCGTCCTGGGCAACCGCCACCAGGGTCGGCACGCCGGCGCCGCGCGCGTATTCGGCGCGCACCGTGTGGCCGGGGCCTTTCGGCGCGATCATGAACACGTCGATATCCGACCGCGGCTCGATCAGGCCGAAGTGGATGTTGAGACCGTGGGCGAAGGCCAGGGCCGCGCCTTCCTTCAGGTTGGCGTGGACGTGGTCGTAGTAGAGATCGGCCTGGGTTTCGTCCGGCGTCAGCATCATGAACACGTCGGCGTCCTTGGCCGCGTCTGCGGCGGATTTCACCGTGAAGCCGTCGTTTTCGGCCTTCACGGCGGAGCCCGATCCCTCGCGCAGCACGATGGTGATGTTCTTGGCCCCCGATTCACGCAGGTTCAGCGCGTGGGCGTGGCCCTGCGAGCCGTAGCCGGCGATGGCGATATTCTTTTCCTTGATCAGATTAACGTCGGCGTCCCGATCGTAATAAACTCGCATGCTGTGATCCTTTCGATCCTTACTGTTCTCTCATAAAAATTCTGATTTCGCCGCCCATCTAGTAGGCGACATCCATGGCGTTGACGCCGCGCGATATGGCGGCGACGCCGGTGCGCGACACATCGGTCAGGCCCAGCGGCACCATCAGGCGGATGAAGGCATCCAATTTGCCCGTATCGCCGACGATCTCGAAGACAAAGGACTCATTGGTGCTGTCGACCACCCGGGCCCGGAAGATATCGGCGATGCGCAGGCTTTCGACCCGCTTCTCGCCTTCACCGACGACCTTCACCAGGGCCAATTCACGTTCCACCGAGGCACCTTCGATGGTCAGGTCCTTGACGTTGTGGACCGGCACCAGGCGTTGCAACTGGGCCTTGATCTGTTCGATGATCATCGGCGTGCCGGTGGTCACCACGGTGATCCGGCTCATGGAGTTGGTCTGGTCCGTCTCCGCCACCGTCAGGCTTTCAATATTGTAGCCGCGCCCGGAAAACAGACCGATGACCCGCGCCAGAACACCCGGCTCGTTGTCGACGAGCACGGCGATGGTATGGCTGTTAGTCGCTTCGCTTTCGGCGTTCACGTGTCTGTTCTCCCCAGGGAAAAACCCAGGCGGCTTCTCAAGCCGGCCCCGTTATAGTTCAGTTTCCGGCGATTGCAACGCCCGGCGGCCTTGTTACGGCGCCCAATCCAGCACCATTAGACCAGCACCATGCCGTCTTCGGAAACCGGCCGTTCGGTTTCGTCATCGGGACCCAACAGCATTTCATTGTGGGCGGCCCCCGACGGGATCATCGGAAAGCAGTTTTCCTTCTGGTCCACATGGATGTCGCAGATCACCGGCCCGTCGATCTTGATCATCTCGGTGATCACATCGTCGAGCTCGCTGGGCTTGGTGGCGCGCAGGCCGACCATGTTGAAGGTTTCCGCCAGTTTGATGAAATCGGGCAGGCTGTTCATATAGCTTTCCGAATAGCGCCCGCCGTGCAGCAATTCCTGCCACTGGCGCACCATGCCCATGTAAAAGTTGTTGAGGATGAACGACTTCACCGGCAGCCGGTACTGGGAAATGGTCGACAGTTCCTGCATGTTCATCATGTAGGACGCTTCACCGGCGACACAAACGACCAAGGCGTCGGGATGCGCCACCTGGACGCCCATGGCCGACGGCAGGCCGTAGCCCATGGTGCCAAGCCCGCCCGAGGTCAGCCACTGGTTCGGCTTTTCAAATCCCAAATACTGGGCCGCCCACATCTGGTGCTGGCCGACCTCGGTGGTGACGAAAGTTTCCTTCTTGGTCTTGCGTGTCAGTTCCCAAAGCCGCTGCAGGGCGTGTTGCGGTTTGATGATCTTGTCGCCCTGCTTGAACTTCAGGCAGTCGACGGCCCGCCAATTTTCGATCTGTTCCCACCATTCCTTCAGGGCCTTGGCGTCGACCTTCGATTGGGTCGACCGCCAGACCTTGATCATGTCTTCCAGAATATGGCCGACGTCGCCGACGATGGGGATGTCGACACGGACGTTCTTGTTGATCGACGAGGGATCGATGTCGATGTGGATCTTCGTCGATTCAGGTGAAAAGGCATCGAGGCGCCCGGTCACCCGGTCATCAAATCTGGCACCGACGCAGACCAGGGCGTCGCAGCCGTGCATGGCCAGGTTCGATTCGTAGGTGCCATGCATGCCGACCATGCCCAGGAACTGCTCATCTGAGGCCGGAAAGGCGCCGAGCCCCATCAGTGTCAGGGTGCAGGGTGCGCCGGTCATCTTCACGAACTGGTTCAGCAGCTGGCTGGCCGCCGGCCCGGAGTTGATGACCCCGCCGCCGGCATAGATCAACGGCTTCTTCGCCTTGGCGATGACGTCGACGGCCTGCTTGATGGCCGACAGATCACCCTTCACCTGCGGGTTATAGCTCTTGACCTTGACCTTGCTCTTCGGCGTGTAATCGCCAAGCGCCATCAAAACGTCCTTCGGCAGGTCGATAACCACCGGACCGGGACGGCCACTGGTCGCCACGTGGAAAGCCTCGTGGACGACACGGGCCAGATCGTTGACGTCCTTGACCAGGTAGTTGTGCTTGGTGCAGGGCCGCGTGATGCCGGTGGTATCGGCCTCTTGAAAGGCGTCGTTGCCGATCAGATGCGTCGGCACCTGACCGGTCAGGCAGATCACCGGAACGCTGTCCATTAGGGCATCGGTCAGGCCCGTTACCGCATTCGTCGCACCGGGACCGGACGTCACCAAGACGACCCCGACCTTGCCGGTGGAGCGCGCATAGCCTTCCGCCGCGTGCACGGCGCCGCCTTCCTGGCGGACCAGAATATGGCGGATCCGGTTCTGTTGAAAAATGGCGTCGTAAATGGGCAGCACGGCGCCGCCGGGATAGCCGAAAATCTCGGTCACGCCTTGTTCATCAAGCGCCTTGAGGACAATCTCTGAGCCGTTCATTTCCTTGCTGGCCATGGCTTGCGCCGCTCCTTCGTGGTCAATTCGCTTACGTTTCTCTGTCGTCTTCTGTCGTCTTCTGGCGTCTTCTGGCCCTCGCGGCGTTCGTCGGCATTCGCTGCCAGCCCTTGTCTGTCGCGCCAGGGCCGGCGTTTTTTATCCGCCGAATGGTGAGTTTCCCGACCGCCCAGTCCCCGAAACCTCAGGTTTCTGCCGGGAAGCGCCGAAAACTAATAGGTCACAGCGGTCCGGTCAACACCGAAAAAAGAACTTTATGAAAGTTTTTTGGTAAAAATCTTTTCGAAAATTTCGTAAATTACCCTTTAAACGTCCGATTCCAAAAGAACAGGGCAAAATTCATTGGAAAAAGGGTTCACGGCAGCTTCTTGTTCCACGCGGCGATAATCCGTGCCGCCAGCTTCATCGCCGCCTTGCGCGGCATGCCGGGCGTGAGGCGTTTATCATAGAGGGTGCGAATCATGATCTGATCCGTCCGGTTGATCGACGTCGGTTGCGCCCGGTTGTTGAACATGGACGGTTTCAGCAAGTCGCTATCATTGGGCAGGCCCATGGTCTGGGTGATCTCCTCCATCAAGCACGCGTCCATGTCGCGTTCCGGCAACTGATTGTTGACGACGACGGTACCCCAGACAATGCGGCCCTGCTTGGCCGCCGTCAGGAAGTAACAAACCCCGGGCCCGGCCAGCCGGCGCAGCAATTTGGGATCGGCGCCGGGCACCAGAAACGGCGCGTGCATGGCGCGCCTCGGCACGAAGGAGATGAACAAGTTCGATTTCCTGCCGGTCTTCTTGGCGCTTTCCGCCTTCAGGCCGGTGATCTTCAGCAGCGTCTTCAGATGCTTGCGGATCAGCTTCACTTCGCCGGCCGACGGTTTGCGTTTGCTCAGTTTCAATTCCTTGCCGCCGCCGGCCTTCGCCACCATCTTGCCGGCCATGGCGGAAACCTTGATGCGCACCGGACCGGCCCATTTCTTGATGACCTTTGAGCCCTTCACCAAATCCTTCTCTTCGGAGCCGAAGACAACGGTTTCGAAAAACCGGGCCAGGTCATGGCTGGCCGGGCGCTCAGCCGCCTGAACTGGGAAGACACCCATCGATAAAGCCAACGCGGCAAAAATTATCCTCATCATCCGACGGCACTCCATTTGCAAAACCCTACCATGATTGCCCCTCCAAGTATGCGCCGACGGTGTCGGCGACCCGGTCGAAGGCGGCGTCGCCGAAATCCGCCACCGTCAGGTCGGCGGCCAGCTGATGACGGAACCAGGTCGACTGGCGCTTGGCGAAATTGCGGGTCAGTTGCTGGGCCTTGGTGACGGCCTCATCGAGGCTGCATTCGCCGGCCAGATGGCGCCGGAACTCGGGCACGCCCAGCGCCTTCATGGCCGGCAGGTCCGGGGCCAGATTGCGGCGGCCAAGCGCCGCCACTTCGGCCAGGGCGCCGGCCGCGACCATGGTCGCGAAGCGCGCTTCAATACGCGCATACAAGACCTCACGCGGCGGCGCCAAAACAACGCTGAAGAACGGGCCATCGACGGCCGCCCCGGATGGTTGTTCGGCCTGCCATTGATCCAAGGTTCGGCCCGTCGCCGTGACCACCGCATAGGCGCGGATCAGGCGCTGGCGATCAGTCGGCGGCAGCCGATTTGCGGCGGCGGCATCGAGCGCGGCGACGCGGGCATGAAACGCCTCCGCCCCTTCGCGGTCATATTCGGCGCCAGCCTGTTCGGCCACATCGGACGGCACGTCGGGTACCGGCGCGATCCCTTCGCGCAACACTTTTAAATACAGTCCCGTGCCGCCACACACGATCGGCAAGCGGCCCCGTGCCCGAATGGCTATGATGGCCGCCACGGCAAGCTTCAGCCAGACCCCCGCCGAACAGGCGTCGGCAACGCCCATGACGCCATAAATATGATGCCGGATGCGCGCTTCATCGTCAGCCCCGGGGCGCGCCGTCAGGATCGGCAGTTCGCGATAGACCTGCATGCTGTCGGCATTGACAATCTCGCCGTCATAACGTTCCGCCAGGGCCAGGGCCAGATGGGATTTGCCGCTCGCTGTCGGTCCGGCGATGGTGATGATGGGCAACGGGCCCGTGATCTCGTGCAACTTGGCACTCACCTTTTGCAACCATCCGTGACATCGTTTATGGGAGGCCTCATGGAACGGGTCCTGACCCTAGTGGCGCCGCGTCCGGGCGGCCTGACGGCGGACATTGTCGCCGAGGCCGGCCATGCGCTCAATGGTCTCGGTGCCGATATCGGTGTGGCAATTTGGCTGGCGCCGCAACAAGCCGCCGACATCCCCTTTGCCGGCACGGACCGGCGAACCGCCGAAATGGCCGTCAACGGCGTGCTCGACCGCCATCCCCTGGACGTCCTGGCAAGCCGCCAGGCAGGACGCCGCAAACGTCTGTTACTGGCCGACATGGACGCCACCATCGTCACATCCGAGACGCTTGACGAACTGGCCGCGCACGCCGGTCTGAAGGATAGTATCGCGGCGATCACGCAAAAGGCCATGAACGGTGAGTTGGACTTCGACGCGGCCGTCAAAGAGCGGGTCGCCATGTTGGCAGGGCTCCCCGAAACCATGCTGGAGAAAACCTACGGCGATACGGTTTTGACCGCCGGCGCCGCCACCATGGTCCGGACCATGCGCGCCGCCGGCGCCCATTGTGTCCTGGTCTCCGGCGGCTTCAAATACTTTACCTCGCGGATCGCCGAGGACTGCGGCTTCCATGAGAACCACGCCAATCAGTTGGAGATTGTCGATGGCCGGCTGAGCGGAAAGGTCATTGAACCTATTTTCGGCAAGGAAGCCAAGTTGCACACACTGCAACGCTTGAGCGGGGAATTGGGTCTCGATCGATTGCAAACCCTGGCCGTCGGCGACGGTGCCAACGACCTGCCGATGATCGAGGCTGCCGGCCTGGGCGTCGCCTTTCACGGCAAGCCGGTTGTCGCCGCGGCGGCGCCGGCGCGGGTTGAGCATGGCGACCTGACAACACTGCTCTATTACCAGGGTTTTCGGCGCGACGAATTCGTCAATTAGGACCACCACGAAAAACGGCGCCCGAAGGCGCCGTCTCACTTTACCGGGAACTGATACGTCAGCTCTTAACAATCCGGATCGCCACGAAGCGAAGACCGCCCTGCCCTTCCAAAAGCAAAAGCACGGATTTGCGGCCCGATTTTTTGGCCTCGCTGACTTTCTTAATCACCTGGGTCGGGTTGGAGACTTCTTCCTGGGAGACCTCGACCACCAAATCGCCGGGGCGGATGTTTTTTTCCGCCGCCGGGCCGTCGCCTTCGACCTTGGTGACGACCAGCCCCTTGGCGTCCTTGGCCAGTTTGAAGCGGCCGCGGACTTTCTCGGTAAGCGCCGACAAGGT
>CAZQPC010000032.1:0-23696 GCA_964595005.1 uncultured Magnetovibrio sp. | reverse complement strand
AACCCTGGAAAACCGTCTCTATGGGTCATTATTAATGCAACTTGGTATCAACCGGAAGCTTGAAGGAGAACGCCAAGATTGCCGCCGCTGGAAGTTCAAATTGCCCGACGCATTGGGCCTGGCGCCATACCGGAAAAGAGCCACCGCCGGCGGTATTCAGAACCCGGCCAGATTCTGGTGGCGTCAGGTTGGTGCCGGCTGACATTCGACACCATCATTGGGGGCATCGCCACGATTGGCATTTTCTCTGGTATTTATGCGCGTATCACATCCGCGCTGTTGGCGAACGCGGCCGGGCGCCCTACCCATTTCCCGGCGATTAAATCGGCGAAAGATTTGGAAACGGGCGAAGAAAATCCGCAAATCGAAGAACCGGCCGAAAAGCAAGACGGCCCCCGGCCTCGGTGATATTGGCGCGTTGGGGCGATAAATTGGCATCGAAAGGAAGCATGACATGGCGAAAACGCCGAACAAACAAGCGCTCAAGGACGCCAGCCATCTGTATGAGGTCGAGCGGCGCGCCTATCATTTGCAGCGAGAAGGCTTCCGCATCAGCGAACTGCGGCTTTCCCCAACCCAAACGGTGCCGTGGCATACCCACACGGAGGTCAGTGATACCTTTTACGTTATTGAAGGCCAGCTTCGGCTTTTTCTGCAAAATCCCAAAAAGGACGTGCGGCTGGGTCCCGGACAAAGTTATGCCGTCGCCGCGGGACGGCCACATCTTGTCACCAATGCCGGCGACACCTCGATGACCTTCCTGGTGCTTCAGGGCATTGGCGCCTACGACTTCGTTCCGCTCGTCTAAGCGCCAACAATCCTGGTCTTCCGAATAGGGTCAACGGCAGCCCAAAATCCAACCCGCGACGTTCGTCCGCTTTCGCCCCGGCACCGGAAATCAAATAGCGAGACTTCCGCCTTGTCACCAGGAGCGGGCGACGTTTCCAGGCCATGGGAAGGTGTCTTCATAGCCATGAACGGACATCTGGCTTAAGAGGCGACCGCTAAATTTAGCAACTATTCCCGACATATATGGAAAGAAAATAACACACCGCTTTATGTGTTTCTTGGGTATCATCCGTTTAGACCCCTACGGTTAAATTTTGGGAGGGGCTCCCATTCTTGCAGAGAGTAATGCCATGCGACTTAGGAATCTATTGTTCGCCGTCATTGTGGGCGTAACATTAATTCCTGCGGCGTTTTTCGTCATATGGCCCCAATCCCGGGCATACCAGCACCTTCTTGACGACGTTTCCGAGCGCCACTTGCTGATCGCGCAGAACCTGTCAGATACCCTGGAACGTTATTATATTGATGTCACCGCAGCATTCCGGCTGTTGTCTCTTTCCGTTGCCAATGGCGAGCAGATTTCAGGAGCACGCAGGTTCCTGGAAAGCCTGAATTTCCGGCATATCTGCATCGCCGATCCTGCCACTGGGGTCGTTGTTTATTGGCTGGACGACGCCAAGATACCGTGCCCAACGAAGTTTCCGGCTAAACAGTTTGATACCTTTAGGAAGGTGTATTCACCAAACAAACTGCGGTTCACCCATGTGCTCCCCGCACCCGACGGGACACCGACCTTGTATGTGATTGCCAAAGTTAAGGACTACATCGCCGTAGGGGCGCTCCGAACCGACTATGTCGTAAAGTTGGCAAAAACCGTTTCCTTTGGTGAGCATGGTCATGCGGATATTGTTGACCACACGGGCCGCATTCTTGCTCATCCATTTTCGAAGTGGCGCACCGAAATGAAAGATATTTCCCGGGCGCCGCCCGTAAAACGGATGTTGGCAGGAGAAACCGGGGTCGTGACGTTCCTTTCACCCGCAACTAAGGCGGAAGTGATTGCCGGCTTCACTGTCGTTCCAGGGCCGGGGTGGGGGGTGATGATCCCGCAGCCTATATCGGAACTTCGCGAACGCGCCAATACGGAATGGTACTACGCCTTGGGCGTCATCATCTTCGGTGTCATGGTCGCGGCGTTCGTGAGTTGGATTATTTCCGTCTATTATATCACCGGACCGGTCACCGCCGTGGCCGAAGCCGCTCGTCGGATGGCCGCCGGAGATTCTGATGCCCGGGTCGCAGAACCCAATCTGCGCAGTACCCGTGAGATCAACCATATGGCTGAGTCCTTCAACACTATGGCTGACGCCATCCAAGAAACTAAGCGTAAACACTTAATCGCCCAGGAGAACGCAGAAACCGCGAACCGGGCCAAATCGGAATTCCTTGCCCACATGAGTCACGAATTTCGTACTCCCCTGAACGCCATTATCGGCTTTGCCGACATCCTCAGCCATCAGTATTTTGGGAAGATCGGCGACAAAAACCAGGAATACGCCCATGACATCCGATCCAGCGGCGAGCACTTGTTGACATTGGTCAACGATATTCTCGATCTCTCGACCATCGAGGCGGGAAAGCAATCGCTGGTCAAAGAAAAGCTATCCACCGGGGAGGTTGTCGGGGAGTGCGTAAGAATTGTTGGAGAAAAAGCTTACAGCAATGGAATCGAACTATTCGCCGAGGTTCCCGATGACCTACCACCCCTTTACGTCGACAAACGGGCGTTTAAACAAATTCTTCTCAATCTCCTGTCAAATGCCGTCAAGTTCACGCCCCAAAGCGGCAAGATCACTTTGTCGATGAAGGCGTCCAAAAAGAATACGACAATGGAAATCACCGATACGGGAAAAGGCATTTCATCGGAGAAACTACCGGAACTGACCAACCCCTTTTCCAGGGCCGATACTGATCCGTATATGTCCGAGCAGGGCTGGGGTCTTGGGTTGGCGATTACCAAGTCGCTAATTGACCTCCATGAGGGCAAGTTGGAGATTAAGAGCACTGTGGGGAAAGGAACCATCGTCACGGTTACTCTCCCAAACGGCGCACCATAAATATGACCTCACCCTGAAACCGATTGAAGGTCCGAGTTGGGTTGTCACCGTCATAAGCGGCCGTTAAACGATGAATTGAAACTCGTCCGTTAAGTGGTCGGGAACGGACGTCAACATTGCCTAGGTGTATTTATTTGCTGCTCATTTGATTGTGGAACGGCCCGGCCCGGACTTGTCTGCACGGATTGCATAATATGATCATCCGTGACGACAACGGTTTCGGGTTGCCGCCGCCGCGGCCGGTCGATTAGCATGGCCGTAGGAAAGGAGCCGCGATCATGTGCGCCAACATTTACAGGGATGCCTACCTGAAGCAATTCGTGGTCAAAGCGAGGGATGCCTATCTGAAGCAACTCCTGGCCGGCGCGAAAGCCGCCTACGCGCGCTGGCGCGAAGCGCGCCGTGCCGCCAGCGGACCGCGCGCCGCCGTTTGACGTGACGGCGCCGGCTTTCCACGTCGCCAACTCAAGCCTTGTTTGAAGGCGCGGCTTCGCGTCCGCGACAAGCTCGTCCGGTTCCGTGTGATCGGCCGGGGTTTTCGCTTCATCCCTTGTCAGGGTTGACGATAGGGGAGGGGCGGACAGAAAGCGCCTTCGCGCCGCCGCGCCACGCTCAGGCGATGTCGCGCAACCGCTCGGCCGCCTGCAGATCGACCGACACCAGTTGCGAGACCCCGCGTTCCGACATGGTGACGCCGAACAGGCGGTCCATGCGGGCCATGGTCATGCGGTGGTGGGTGATGATCAGGAAGCGGGTGCGCTCCTCGCGCGCCATTTCCTCCAACAGCGAACAGAACCGGTCGACGTTGGCGTCGTCCAAGGGCGCGTCGACCTCGTCGAGCACGCAGATCGGGGCGGGGTTGGTCAGGAACACGCCGAACAGCAGAGCCAGCGCGGTCAGGGCCTGCTCGCCGCCGGACAGCAAGGACAGCACCTGCAGCTTCTTGCCCGGCGGGCTGGCCATAATCTCCAGGCCGGCTTCCAGGGGGTCATCGGACTCGGTCAGCGCCAGATGCGCCCGGCCGCCGCCGAACAGGCGGACGAACAGATCCTGGAAGTGCTTGTCGACTTCCTTGAAGGACGCCACCAAGCGCGCCCGGCCTTCGCGGTTGAGCTCCGAAATGCCGTGGCGCAGTTTGTCGATGGCGGCCAACAGGTCCTCGCGTTCACTGACCAGGGTCTCGATCTGTTCGGTCAATTCCTCGGCTTCTTGCTGGGCCCGCAAATTGACCGGACCCATGGTCTCGCGTTCGCGGATTAGGCGTTCGACCTTGCGTTCCGTGGCTTCCAGTTCCGGCAGGTCCTTCTCCGGGTTGAGGCCGGATATTTCAAACAAATCACCGGGCCGGCACGCGAGACGGTCGGCGACCCGCTCGGCGATGGCGGTGCAGGCCTGTTTGCTTTGTTCGACGGCGCCTTCCGAACGCACCCGCTGTTCGCGGGCCTGGGCCAGTGCCGTTTCCGCCTCGCGGAGGATCTGGTCGGCATCGCGCAGCGCCGCCTCCGCGGCCGCCAGATCGTCGGCCGCCTTGGCACGGCGGCCTTCCGAGGCGGCGACGCAATCCATCAGTTCCTGGCGCTGCGTCTGCAATTCGGCGGGGCGCGTTTCCAGGTTCGCCAGTTCCGCCGTCAGTTCCGCATGGCGGCGGCCGAGGTCGTCCAGTTGGCCGGCGGAATCGTCGGCCCGGCGCTGCCAGGTCTGCAATTCCGTGGCAATGGCCTGCAGCCGGTTGGCGCGTTCGTTGGCCTGGCGCTGCAACTGGTCGTGGCGCGAGCGGCAATCGACCTGATGGGTCCGGTGCTCCGCCAGTTCGGCGCGCAGCCGCACCACCGTGTCTCGTTCGCCGGCCGGGTCGGGCAGGCCGGCCAGCTCGGCCTGTTGGGCGCTCAGGGTGGCGTCGGTTTCGTCGAGATCCGTGGCCGCCGTCTGCAAGGCTTCCGCCAGGGCCGCCAGACGCGAGGCATGGACAGTGGCCTTCTCCTTTTCGGCGGACAGAACCTCGCGCGCCGCGTTGACGGCCTGGTCGGCCTCGGCGACCGCCTGGCGGGCGGCGCGTTCGGCGTCGCGGGCCGCCTGTTCTGTGTCGCGGGCGGCGTCCCTGACGGCTTCGGCAGCGGACACCTTGGTTTGCGCGGCGCTCATGACGGCGCGGATTTCGCTTAGCCGGTTACGCTGTTCAAGCCGCGCCGCGGCCGGCGTGGTGGCTTCCGATGACACCGTATAGCCGTCCCAGCGCCACAGGCCGCCCTGGCGGCTGACCAGCCGCTGGCCTTGGACCAGAGTGGTGGCCAGGGCGCGGCCGTCGGCGTCCGTCTCGACAACGCCGATCTGGCCCAGCCGGCGCGCCAAGGCGTCCGGCGCCTGGACCAGATCGTTCAAGGGTTTGGCCCCCGCCGGCAAGGCCGCGGACGATGACAAGGGTCCCAGCGTCCGCCAATGGACGGGCGCCGCTTCGTCGGCCGGCACGTTGAGGTCTTCGCCCAAGGCCGCGCCGAGCGCCGCCTCGAAGCCCGGCGTCACCGTCACCGCGTCGATCAGCGGCGGCCAGAGATCGTCCTCGACGGTATCGAGAATGTTGGCGATGGCGTGATCCTCGGCCTTCAGGCGGGTCAATTCCGCATGGGTATCGTGCAGGGCGGTGGTGGCGGCGCGGGCCTGTTCCTCGGCCGTCGCGCGCGCCGCCTCGGCGGCGTCGGCGTCGGTGCGCGCGGCGTCGGCGGCGGCGCGTTTGGCATCGGCGTCCTGCGCGGCATCATCAACGGCGGCGCTTTCCGGCTGATCGGCGTCCAACTGGGCGCGCTGGCGCTCAATCTCCGCGGCGCGCTGGCTGAGCCGGGCGTGGCGTTGTTCCAGTTCGCCGATGCGGCGGCCGAGGCCATGGCGGCGGGCCTCGATATCGGCGACCTGCGCGGTCATGGCATTCAGTGCCGTTTCCGACCGGGCCACCTGTTCGTCGGCGCCTTGCAGGGCCTCGGCGGCGGCGGCGCGGTCTTCCGTCTCGGCGCCGCGGGCGGCTTCGATGGCGCCGCGTTCGGTGTCCAGGCGTTCCGTGGCCGCGGCCGCGTCGGCGGCAAAGGCGGTCGCGCGGTCCGTATCAGTGGCGATCTGGCGCAGGCGCTGGCGGGTCTGTTCGGCGGCCGCCTGGATGCGCTGTTCCTCGGCCTCCAGGTTATCACGCGCCATGGTGATGCGGTGCAACTCGGCCGCCGCCGCGGCTTCCGCCTGGCGCAGGGCCGGCAGCGCTTCGGCCTTCGCCGCCTGATCCGTCGCCGCCTTGCCGGCAAGGCCGGTCAGTTCGCCGACCTGGGCTTCCGTGAGGCGCATTTTTTCTTCGGCCTCGGCCAGGGCGCGCTCCGCTTCCTGCCAGCGCAGATGGAACAGGGTCGCCTCGGCCTTGCGGATATGGTCGCTGAGAGCGTTGTAGCGGTTGGCCTGGCGGGCCTGTTTCTTGAGCCCCGCCAACTGGGCGTCCAGGGTGATCAGGATATCGTCGAGACGCTCAAGATTGGTTTCCGCGCCGCGCAGGCGCAATTCCGCTTCGTGACGGCGCGAATGCAATCCGGTGATGCCGGCCGCTTCCTCCAGCAACCCCCGGCGCTGCTGCGGCTTGGCGTTGATGACCGCACCAATGCGGCCCTGGCTGACCAGCGCCGTGGAGCGCGCGCCGGTGGCCGAGTCGGCGAACAACAGCTGCACGTCGCGGGCCCGCACTTCCTTGCCGTTGACCCGGTAGGTGGAACCCTTTTCGCGCTCGATCTTGCGGCTGACGTCCAGGTCTTCGCTGTCGTTGAACTGGGCCGGCGCCGTGCGCTCGCCGTTATCCAGGCTGAGAACCACTTCCGCCGTTGAGCGCGGCGGCCGGGTCGCGGTGCCGCCGAAGATCACGTCCTCCATGCCGGCGCCGCGCATCTGCTTGGCCGAGGTCTCGCCCATCACCCAGCGCAGGGCCTCGACCAGATTGGACTTGCCGCAGCCGTTCGGGCCGACGACGCCCGTCAGCCCCAGATTGATATGAAGCTCGGCGCTGTCGACGAAGGACTTGAAGCCGGTCAGGCGGATTTTGTTGAACTGCAGCAAGGTCTAGGGGTTCCCAGTTGTTCTCATGGCGTGCTATTTGGCCTTCGCCAGTTCCTTGTCGACGATCTTCCTGAACTCGTCGTAGGGCAGGCCGCCGGACAGCTTTTCCGTGCCGATGACGAAATACGGCGTGGCGTTGACACCGTCCAGTTCGTAGGCCTTCTTTTTTTGCGCCTGGACGTGATCGAGCAGTTTCTGCTGATTGATGCAGGCCTGCACGTCGGCCGGCGGCATGCCGCCGAAGCGCGCCACCTTGGTCAGCGCCGCCAGCGGGTTGTCGGCGCGTCCCCATTGGGCCTGCGAGCGGAAAAACATGTCGACGAAACCGAAATAGCGCTCGGGGCCGGAGCAGCGCGCAATCATCGTTGCCGCCAGGGCCGGCGTGCCCAGGGGAAAGTCCCGGAAGATCAACTTCACCTTGCCCGTGTCGATGTAGTCCTTTTTCAGTTGCGGGTAGGTGTCGTGATGGAAATTGGCGCAATGCGGGCAACCCAGGGACGCGTATTCGACGATCGTCAGCGGCGCGTCGGCCTGGCCGACGACCATTTCCTTGGTGGCGTCCTCGAACGATGCGACGCCGGCCATGGCCGGTGCGGGCGCCCATCCAAGGCCGACCGCCATGGCTGCCGCAAACAGCCCCTTGGAAACGCCGCGGGAAACGGCGCGCCGGGTGAGGTTTTTGGACATAACTGGCAGATATCGTGACAAACTTCCCTCCTGGGTACCAGATGTTGTTGACTATAGAACCGTGAAAAGCGCCGAGTCGAGACCATTTTTGGCCATGTTTTCCACAGTCGGGCAATTTCGGACGGCGCAGCCCCATGCTAATCGGGCTCATCCGTGCTCGAAGGTGTCCCCGGGGGTGTCCCCGGGGGTGCCCCCGGGGTTGTCCCTTGGGCCGTTCCCGGGTCCGTTCCTTGGGCCACGGCATTGCCGAGGCGTTTCAGGGCGTCGCGCAGTTCCGGGTCGTCGACGCCGGCCACTTCGGCGGCGACTTTTGCGCTGGCCGGTGGCGGGTCCTTGGCGGAATTTGCCGGTGCGCCGGCCGTCTTGTCGGTGAACTTATCGGTGATGGGGCCGTGGATGAAGCGCATTTTGGCGACCGCCTTGAAGCCGAAGTAGCCGTTGATCCGTTCCAGCAACTGCGGTTCCAGATGTTGCAGCTCCGTCGCCATGGCCGAATGATCGACGCGCAGGTGCAAAAGCCCGTTGGCGCGTTCACGGTTCGGATAGGAAATGCGGTCGGGCCGGCTGTGGCGGGCGATCATTTCGCCGACGATGGTCGTCCATTCCCGCGCGATGGCGCCGTCGGCCAGACCGCGGCCGCCGAAGATCGGCTTGGTCAGCCGCGTGACGGACGACCCCAGTGTCTCGGCGCGGTTGTGCCGGTCTCCGGGGCGGCGGCGGGGTCGGTGGGCCATGGCTCAGTTTTGTGTCCATTGGTACTCGGGTTCAGGGATGGTATTCTCGGCGCCGGAACGCCGCAACCGCCCATCCCGAGAATGCCATCGATTGTGATCGTCTGTGACCATTGCCGCCTCAAAAGTTTCGACCGAATTACTCAAATGGTACGACGCCCACCGCCGCGACCTGCCCTGGCGGGCCGCGCCCGGCGAGGCCGCCGATCCCTACCGCGTGTGGCTCAGTGAGATCATGCTGCAGCAGACCACGGTGGCGACAGTGACGCCCTATTACGGCAATTTTTTGACACGCTGGCCGCGGGTCCACGATCTGGCCCGGGCCACCTTGGACGATGTGCTGCATGCCTGGCAGGGCCTTGGCTATTATTCGCGGGCCCGAAACCTGCACAAATGCGCTGGCGAGGTCGTGCGGCTGCGCAATGGCCGGTTCCCCGAGACGGAAGCCGAATTGCGGAAGCTGCCGGGGATCGGCCCCTATACGGCCGCCGCCATCGCGGCCATCGCCTTCGGCCGCAAAGCGACCCCCGTGGACGGCAACATCGAACGGGTCATGGCGCGCCTGCATGCGGTGGCGACACCGCTGCCCGCCGCCAAGAAAGAACTGAAGGCGCTGGCCGAGGCCCTGACGCCCAACAAGCGGGCCGGCGATTTCGCCCAGGCGCTGATGGACCTGGGCGCCACGGTCTGCAAGCCGAAAGCCGCCGGCTGCGCGGCCTGTCCGCTGACGACACTGTGCAAGGCGGCGGCCGAGGCGGACCCGGCGCGCTACCCCGTGAAAGCGCCGAAAAAGCCGCGCCCGACCCGCCACGGCGTTGTTTTCTGGACCGAGCGCGCCGACGGCGCGGTGCTGCTGCGCCGCCGCCCGGAACAGGGTCTGTTGGGCGGCATGATGGAATTTCCGTCAACGCCGTGGCGCGACGAACCGTGGCGCGACGGGGCCTGGGACGCGGCCCAGCCCGTCGCCGGCCAGTGGACGCCGCTCGCCGGCTCGGTCGTCCATACCTTCACCCACTTCCGCCTCGAACTTAGCGTCGTCACGGGTCACCTTGTCGCCGGCCACGCCGATGACGGCGCCGGTGTCTGGTGCCGGCCCGACGGCTTTCACGCTCACGCCCTGCCGACGGTCATGAAAAAGGTGGCGCGGCACGTCGCCGCGGGCGAAGCCGGTTAGCGCCGACAAGGGGGACAGGTTTCGCCATTGTCGAAGTTCGTGCCCCGCGAACCGTGGTGGACATGCCGCCCGCCGATTTTTCATCGGCGCGGGACCGCATTTGTTCCGACGTCGAATTTTTCCGGTGGTGTTACAACGATGCCAAGATTAGTGATGAACATGAACCTAAGACAACTTCACGATAATCGGCGATAGCCCGGTCGGATCGAGATGCAACAAACCGTACTGGTTTTCACCGATTCCCACAGCTTCTGCGGTGTCGGCCAATTCAATGCGAAGCTGCTACAGGCCTTGAAGGGCGCGGGATATGGCGTGATCTGCGCGCAACGCCATGAAGCCACGCCGATACAATCGCGCCTGAAAGAGCTTGGCGTCGACTACAAGTGGTTCGGCCAAAACCCGGAAGATCAACCCAACACCTTCGCCAACGACAGAATGATGCCGGGCTCGATCTTCAGTTCCGCCAAGCCCGACGCGATTGTCTTTTCAAATGGTCACCCGCAGTACGGTTTCGCGGCGGTGGCGGTCGCCAGATATATGCAAATTCCATATGTGATTTGTGAAGGCCTGATCGCCCGCGATCTTTTGCCGATCGACGGCGCGCTGATCGCCGCGTTCCGGCGCAATTATCTGGGCGCCCGGCAAACCGTTTTCAGAAGCGAGGAAAATCGAAATATAATCACATCGTATTTCGACTTGCCGGCTGATTTCGGACTAACTATTTCACCCAGCGCGGCGGACATCTTTTTCCGTCCCATTGACCTTGAGCGGCGCCAAGCGCTGCGGCGCAAATGGCATATTCCTGACCATGCGCTGCTATCGATGACGGTTGCGAAGCTTGAGCGGGTTAAGGGGCACGACATTCAACTCGCGGCGATCGATCAAATGTTACGAAGCCCGACGCCGCCTGATCTGAAATTTATCTGGGCCGGCGAAGGGTCCTATGAGGACGATCTTCGAAGACACATTACCCTACATGGCCTGGCGGATCGGGTTCGGCTCATCGGTCATGTTTGGAACGTCGCCGAAATCCTCGATGCTGCCGACCTGTTCGTATTGACTTCTTATGCGGAGGGGCTGCCGCACGTGATTGTCGAAGCGATGGCGAAAGGGCTTCCGGTCATCGCGACGGACGTTGGCGGGCTGAGCTGGGCATTGAAGGAAAGCGGAACGTTGCTGCCGGCCCCCGCGGATCCTCAAAATACAGCAGACGAACTGGCGGCTGTGTTTGGCCAATTGAGCACCGATATGGACGCTCACCGCGACCTTGGCAAGGCGGCCTTGGACCGGGCGTTGGCGCATTTTCAGGAACGCCGGGAGATGGCGCAATTCCTCGAGATTGTCGATGCGGCCTTGGCGCACGATGCTCTAAAATCTTCGATCACCTGACGATCATCTTGAGAACGCGACGATTACGGCGGGTTTCGGGCGATCACCAGACCTTCGATGGCTCGATTTCCATTTCCGGGGCGGGGAAGACGGTGACCCATGACCTTTTTCGGACATTCGCCTCGCAGACACGATGTCCGGTTCCCCAGGGTTTGGGCAGATGATTTTTTGCCGTATAATCTCAAATTGCCCTCAAAGCTGAAAAGCCGCCGACTTCGGCCAGGGAAGACAAAAAAACGATGTCAGGGAAATTTTTACGCACGGCGATTTTCAAGAAATTCCGGGATGCCTACGGTTCCCGTGAGTCAAAGGTCCGCGCCGCGAGAATGTTGAATGCCGCCATGGCCGGGTCGGCTCTGGTTGCGGTTGCCGACGGTCATGCTTGTTTTGATGAAGGGGCCGAGGCCGGCAATGTCGCTGACATTCTTGAAGCCTTGCAGGTTTTTGATCCGCTGACCGGCGTTGCGCTTTATAACGATTACGTTCATCGGGCGCGGGAAAGCGAGGAGGAAAGGGCCATCTTGCGCGATATTGTGCAGGAAGTCGCAAACGATGAAGATGAAAGAGCAATGTTGATTGAAATTTGCCGCGCCATAAGCCGGGCCGACGGCACTGTGGCACCGGAAGAACGCCAGGAAATATCGTTTATCGAATCTTGTCTTCGTTTGCGTGAAAACATGCCGAAATAATCAGTAACCAGATCAAGCGATTGGCGGAAGCGCGGATTTTCGTTGAATTCTCGGTTCCCATCTTCGGACCTGGTCTCGACGCTTGGGCGGTTTCGGGAACGCCTTGCACAGGGCAAGTTATTTAATCTATTTAGTGAAATAATTTCATAAGAATTGTAAAATTTAGCATATTTATTAAATTATTGGAATGAATTAATGTTTGCCCATGACGCCGACCGACAGACAATGATGTTGACCAGGAGATACGCCATGACCCGCCAGGACAATACCCGGACGATCACGCGAACGCTGCGCAAGGCCGCCGAGGCATTCATCCGGCGCAAGACGGAAAGCGCCGCCGGGCACCGGTTCGAAATCATGCCGGCCTATCTTTTGACGAACCTGAACGTCATTCCCGATCCCTCGGTTGAGGGCTGCCGGGTCGTCTGAAGGACGCTGTGGAACAGATGCAAATACATAACTTAGGACAAGACCATGAACCAGATGACCGCTGAGATTACCGCCCAGCCGGCCACCGTTTCCGCCACCGCCGCCGCCGTCACGGCGCCGCTGAATTTTATCCGCCCGACGGCGACCAAGCCGGTGTTTCTCTCGGCCGCGCTGACGGGCGGGGCGCCGGAAATCCTGTTCGATACCGAGGCCCGCGACGTTGCCATTCATGATATGCGGCCCCTGGCCGGCGCGCTTTCGGTGGACAACGAGGGTTTCCAACTGGTGAATTCACCGTCGAGGGTCACGGACTTCTACGACGACACGGCCGTCGCGGACGATTACTACCCGGAAATCGAAGCCCTGTTGCAGCGTCAGCTGGGTGCCAGGCGGGTCGTCATCTTCGACGCGACACGGCGCTCCGACAAGGTCCGCGGCGCGGACAATCCCGACGGCGCGCGCGGACCGGCCGGCCGCATTCACGTTGATTACACGGAAAACAGCGGCCCGGCGCGGCTGGCTGACTTGGTCGGCGAGGCCGAAGCGCAAACCTTGCTTGAAAACGGCACCCGCGTGGCGCAGATCAACGTCTGGCGGCCGATCACCGGCCCCGTCGAACGCTCGCCCTTGGCGCTTGCCGACGCGTCCAGCATTGCGCCGGATGAATTGATCGCCACCGATCAGGTGTTTCCCGACCGCACCGGAGAAATCTTTCACGTCGCCCACGGCGCTGGTCAGCGCTGGTACTACGCGCCGGCCATGACCCCGGATGAGGTGCTTTTGATCAAGGGTTGGGATTCGGACCCTGAGCGCGCCCGGTTCACCCCGCACTCGGCGTTTGATCCGCCGCATGTGCCGGCCGGCGCGGCGCCGCGCGAAAGCATCGAGGTGCGGACCTACGCGATCTTTGAATGAACCCGGGCCATGAACTCACCCGCTTCCCTGCGGCGTTGAAATCGGCAGGCGTGGCAATTCAGCGCCGCCTGGTCGTCAGTCGTAGCCGAAATCGTGCAACAGATTTTTCAGCAACACCATCGGCACGCCGAAATTGGACCCGCCGTATTCGGGCAAAATGGCGGCATTGACGGCGACGATGCGGCCGTGCACATCCAGCACCGGTCCGCCGCTGCCGCCATGAGTGGTTTCGGCATCATAGACGACAGCCGCCGGCGTCGCCTGACCGACGATGCCGCGGCTCGCCAGGGGGGCGATAAAACCCTCCGCCGCCAACCGCCTGGAGACCTTCCAGAAATCCGTCTCTCCGGCCGCCTGCAACGCCTTGACGAAGGGCTCGCCGGATCTCGCCAGCAAGGCCCGCAGACCGGTCGGGTACCCGATGACGATAACCTCGTCGCCGGGGTTGGGCGGCGCCTCGCTGAGACTGAGGCCGATGCCGCCCATCGCCGTACCATCGGCGATGCGGATCAGCGCCAGGTCCGCCTTGTCGCTGGCCTTCAGCAATTTGATGTCAACCGGTTCGGCGCGGCCGGGAAAGTAGGCCTGGAAACGGTTCATGACGGGTTCCAGATCACCGCCCGGAACAGCCGACGCGCCTTCCCATGGCAAGGCGACGTGCCGGTTGCTGACAAGGACGGGGGCGCCGGCAATGGCAAACCCCGTGCCCGTATACTGAATTTCAACCGGCGGCCCGTCGCCGTCCAGCGACAGCATCGGTTGGCCGAGCGCGGTGATGATCGGTTGTGCGGACGGGCCCAGAACGTGGCGCAGAACGCGGCCGCTCTTGTCGTCCCGGAAGCCATAGGCGCCTTGCAGAAACGCCACCGACGCGACCGAATTGGCGATCACCCTGGCGCTTGCGCCGGAGCGTTCTTCAAGGGCCGCAAGGCGCTCCGTTTGCGAGACCAGGCGTTTCGCCATTTCGTCGCGCAAGGCCTGCAAATCGCTGGTGCGCAAGGCTTCGCGCCGGGCCCGGGCGAGCGCCGCGGAGACTTGTTCAAGCCGCGCGGTGCTGCTTTGCAGGGCATGTTCGAGACGCGTATTCAACTGGCGCTGCTGATAGGCAACGCCGATCAGCAACGCGATCGCGCCGATGACCGAAATTCTGAACAATACGGTGGTTTCGCGGAACAGCCGCCGCACCAAGGTGGCGATCGCCCGCCACAGCCTTTTCGGCGTCGGTTGCCGGCTGACCCGCAGATAGTCGAATGTATCGCGCAGGATGGCCGCGACGGTTTGTTTTTCCCCACGCCCGTCGCGGTGCAGGTGAAAGCGCGAAAGCGGTCCGTTCTCGCCGAACTCGATGATGTCGCCGTTGACCAACAGAGCCTGGCGCACGGGTTTGCCGTTGACCCAGACGGTCTGGCGGTCCGGCGCCACCAATTGATAGCTGCCTTCAGCACGACGCAACCGCGCCGTCGCCGGCTGCCCGGCGGTTTCCGGTTTGGCGTCGGAAACCTGGACAATGTTCGAAGCCGTCAGGCGGATATCCAGTAAGCCCGCGTTCAGCCAGCTGACGGTGCCCCGCGATGGTCCCGTCAAATGTTCAAGGGACGCCGCCGCCGCCAGGGGTTCGGCGGATGCACCGGGCGATCTGTCAATTTGATCTTCGCGCACGACCATACGGCCTCATTTCCGAAGACGTCGAATTTTCGCTGCAACCCGCTTTCACCAGAGTCTTGCGCGGGCTTCGCTTCGCTCATTTTCCGGCCGAACGGAACCATCGTTCAGGCCGACGATCTTATCACATGCGTGGTGGCGTAGCGAATGGCACCGACCTAATCGCCTGGCGCATATCTAAGATGTTGAATGAAACACATTCAGGTTTCACGCCAACGTCACGTCAGGGATCCACAGACGCAATTCAGTCCCGGTGGCACACTTCACAGATGCGAAACCCGTTAGATTCAGAAGGCCAACGACCTAGTCGTCGTAGGCGATCAGCGTATCGACGGGGATATCCAGCCGGTCGCGGCCGTTCAGGAACGTCAGTTCGATGATGCAGGCCGCGCCGACCACCTCGGCGTCGACCTTTTTGAACAGATCGACCGACGCGGCCAGGGTGCCGCCGGTGGCCAACAGGTCGTCCAAGATGACCACGCGCTGGCCCGGTTCGACACAGTCGTCCTGGATCTGGACCGTGTCGGTGCCGTATTCCAATTCGTATTCGTGCGACACCAATGCGCCCGGCAGCTTGCCCGGCTTGCGGATCATGGTGAAGCCAAGGCCCAATCTGGAGGCCAAAGGTGCGGCGACCAGGAAGCCGCGCGATTCGATGCCCGCCAGCATATCCGGCTGGTGCCGTGAGACGATCTTCGCCAGGCGGCCGAGCGCCACGTTCCAGGCGTCGGGATGCGCCAGCAGTGTTGAAATATCGTAAAACAGGATGCCGGTCTTGGGGAAATCCGGGATCGAGCGGATGTGGTCTTTCAAATCCATGGTCAGGTTCCGAAGTTATGAAATGGCGTAAAAATGCAATGACGCCGGCATCCTAATTGCGCCCGTCCGGTCAATCAAACAACGCAAACAGTCTGGACACCCGACGCGAACGGGGCAGGCCACCAAACAGCGCGCGGCGGGCCGGTGTTGCAACAAATGTCACATTTTTCGAATCACTGTTTCATTTTGTTGCAACGAAATCGAAAATGTGCTTATCATTTCATTGGGAGAAACAACAAGAACATCATAACAGGGATGGAATTCTCCGACGTAACCGAATTGATCGTGGACCGCTTTCCACGGCTCAGCCCGCAGTTGCAACTGGCGGCGCAGTTCGTTTTGGACCGGCCCGATGAGGTCGCCTTGAAGTCCATGCGCACGGTGGCGGCCGGGGCCGGCGTGCATCCGTCGACGATGACCCGGCTGGTCCGGGCCCTGGACATCACCGGCTACGACACCTTCCGCGACGCCTTCCAGCGCCGCCTGCGGTCGCATCCGGCCGACTATCTGGGGCGCGCCCAGGAACTGCAGGCGCGGGCCGGCGGTGAGCGCCGCCAGGTTGTCGCCGAGGTGTTGGAGGCGGCGGTCGAAAATGTCAGGGAATCTTTCAGCGCCAATTCCTTCCAACAGTTTTCCGACTGCGCGGAAACCTTGTCCGGCGCCCGCCGCCTTTTCGTCGCGGCCAGGCGCAGTTGTTTTCCTATCGGTTTCTACTTTCATTATGTCTATGGCGTATTCCGGACCAATTCGCTGCTCATGGACGGCTACGGCGGCACCTTCGCCGACCGCATGCGCGGCTTCGGCGAAGGCGACGTGTTGTTCGCCATCAGTTTCGATCCCTATTCGGCGAAGACCGTGCAAGCGGTGGAATTCGCCCGCGAAAGCGGCGGCAGTTCGGTGGTCATGACCGACAATCTGGTGTCGCCGCTGGTCGATGACCCGTCCCGCACGCTGATCATCAAGAACGAGAGCCCATCGTTCTTCCAATCCGTGGCACCGTCCATGGCGGCGGTCGAGGCGCTGGTCGCCCTGATGGTGCTGAATGATGGCGACGAAGCCCTGGCGGCGATCCAGCGCAGTGAACGTCAACTGCGGCATTTTGACGCCTATTGGAACCAGACGCCGAACCGCTGGATCGAACTGGGGGAACTCAGCCCATGATCCAGGCCAACCGCCGAAGCGCTGCCGCGCACCCGAATGGACAGGAATGCAAGCCAAGTCTTGTCAGGCAGGGGGTTGGCGGTGCACAGTTGGCGTGTCGGCTGAAAATGCGTTTGGGAGGCGCTGGCTTGGCGCAAGGTTATTTCAAGGATTTCAAGAATTCGGACGCGCGGAGGGCATTCCAATCGGGATTCCCGACGTTGTCCGGACCGTTGGGCTTGAGCCCGGCGGACAGGGGCCGCGGGCATGGTGCCGGCGGCAACCGGCTGGTTCAAATTTCGAACATGCCGGGCTCAAGTACGACCATATCACTGGGAGCTAACACTCAAGGAGGAATACAATGAGCATGAAGAAAGTGCTATTTACGACCGCCGCTGTGGCAGGTTTTGCCCTCGTGGCGGGTACGGCCGACGCGGCCATGAAGAAACAGTTCATCTCCATCGGTACGGGCGGCGTCACCGGCGTCTACTATCCGACGGGCGGCGCCATTTGCCGTTTGGTGAACAAGGGCCGCAAGAAGCACGGTGTGCGTTGCTCCGTGGAATCCACGGGCGGTTCCGTTTACAACATCAACACCATCCGGGCCGGCGAATTGGACATGGGCGTTGCTCAATCCGATTGGCAGTACCACGCCTATAACGGCACTGGAAAAGCCTCGTTCAAGAAGGCCGGCCCGTTCAAGGCGCTGCGCGCCGTGTTCTCGGTGCACGCCGAGCCGGTCAGCATCGTGGCGCGCAAGGATTCGGGCATCAAAACCGTTGATGATCTTGCCGGCAAGCGGGTCAACATCGGCAACCCGGGCTCCGGTACGGAAGCCACCTGGGGTGTCATGTGGAGCGCCATGGGCAAGAAGAACTCAGATCTGAAGTTGGCGGCGCAGATGAAGTCGGCGGAAACGCCTTCGGCGCTGTGCGACAACAAGATCGATGCCTTCTTCTGGCTGGTCGGCAACCCGGCGGCCTTGAACAAGGAAGCCACGACAACTTGTGACGCCGTGTTCGCGCGCGTCGACAACGCCGCCGTGGCCAAATTGGTGAAAGACAAGCCCTTCTATCGCTGGGCGACCATTCCGGGCGGCATGTATCGCGGCAACCCGAAGGACATCAAAACCTTCGGCGTCGGCGCGACCTTCGTGTCTTCGACCCGGACTTCCGCCGATACGGTTTATGCCGTGGTCAAGGCGGTGTTCGACAACTTCAAGCAGTTCAAGAAGCTGCACCCGGCGTTTTCGACGTTGAAGGAAAGCGAAATGATCAGAGACGCGCTTTCCGCTCCGCTTCATGACGGCGCCATGAAGTACTACAAAGAACGCAACTGGATGTAATCCGGTATTCGATGGCGGAGGAGTTCGCTCCTCCGCCATCACCTTTTATTAATTGTCCGAATCAGCAATTGGTTATTTGATTGTTTCATCGGGTCGGGGCGGAGACGCACCCGTGGAAACCACTGCCAAGGTGGACATGCAATACCATCGCCGGCATACGGCGGGGCCGGAGCAAAAAAAGAGGAGCAGGCTCCTCTCGGGAGGCGGAAATGATTCGAGCGAACGTATCGCTGGCCACCGGTGTATTTCTCGCGGTTGGCAGCATCGGATTGATTTCAATGGGCAAGGCGGACGCCGCCGACATTGTCGTTGGGACGGGCGCTTCGGCGACCGACCACTACAACGTCGGCCGTGCCGTATGCCGGCAAATTCAACGCTCGGTCAAGGGCGTCAGCTGTGCGACCGAGCGCAAGGAAAGCGGCGACGCGACGGAAGCCATCGCCGTTCTTAACGATTTGCGTAACGCGGCCTTGGAACTGGGCGTCGTCACCTCGGACTGGCAGTATCATGCGGTCAAGAAGAGCGGCCCATTTAAATTCATGGATGCAAAATTCGACAACCTGCGTGCCGTATTATCCTTGCAGGCGGAACCGTTCACGTTGATTGCGCGCAAGGATTCAGGCATCAACAGCCTCGATGATCTGGCCGGCAAGCGGGTCAATCTCGGCAAACCGGGATCGCAGCAGCGCGCCGCCATGGAAATGGTGATGAAGGCGAAAGGCTGGACGCGCAGGACTTTTCAATATGCGGACGACCTTTCTGAGTCCGAACAGTCACTGGCGCTGTGCCACAATCGCGTCCAAGCCGTGGTTTCGACGGCGGCGGTGCCCAATCCGGCCGTGGCGCAGGCCTTAAAGCTCTGCGACGCAAAAATCGTCGAGGTGTCGGGCGCGGCCATTGACAAGTTGCTGGCCGATAATCCGTTCCTGGTTTCCACCGAAATACCGAAAGATGCCTATGACGGCGTTATGAAACCGGTGAAAACTATTGGCGCGACGGTGACGCTGCTTAGTTCATCGGACATGGAAGACGACCTGATCTATACGGTCGTCCAGTCCGTGATGGGCGATCTGAAGCGGTTCAAACGGATGCATCCGTCGTTGGACAGCCTTTGGCCTTCCAGGATGATCAAGGGCGGACAGACCGCGCCCCTGCACGACGGGGCGTTGCGGTACTTCCGCGAAAAAGGAATGATATGACCGGTCTCCAAGCCGGTCGGATGAATTAAGAGGTTGAGGACGGCGCCGTTCGGCGGCGGCTCATAGGGGAGAAGAAGAATGAGCGAACAAGAACTGGACAACGCGGCACCCGCGGCAAGCCAGGACGAACTCCAGGACATGATCGCCCAGTCGGATACGGGCGGGCGCAATCCCACCGGTATTCCGAAACACGTACTGTGGTGGGTGCCGCTGATTTGGGCACTGTTCCAACTTTGGATCGTCTCACCCCTGCCTTTTATCTTCAACATCGGCCTGTGGAACTCGACGGAGGCGCGCTCGATCCACTTGGCCTTCGCGGTGTTCCTGGCGTTCACCGCCTTCCCGACATTCAAGTCATCGCCTCGCGACTACATTCCGATCCAGGATTGGGTCATGGCCTTGGGCGCAGCCTTCTGCGCCGGCTACATCTTCCTGTTTTACCGCGAATTGGCGGAACGTCCCGGTCTGCCGACGCAGGAAGACGTCATTGTCTCCGTCGCCGGCATTCTGTTCGTTCTGGAAGCGACGCGCCGCGCCTTGGGCCCGCCGCTGATGATCGTTGCCGCCGTGTTCCTGGGTTACACCTTCGGCGGCCCGTTGATGCCGGAAATGATCTCCCACAAGGGCGCCAGCCTGAACAAGGGCATGTCGCACTTCTATCTGACCACCGAAGGCCTGTTCGGCATCGCGCTTGGCGTTTCGACCTCCATGGTGTTCCTGTTCGTGCTGTTCGGCTCTCTGTTGGAGAAGGCCGGCGCCGGCAACTATTTCATCCGCGTCGCCTTCGCCCTGATGGGCCACATGCGCGGCGGCCCGGCCAAGGCGGCCGTGGTGTCGTCGGGCCTGACCGGGTTGGTTTCCGGTTCCGCCATTGCCAACGTGGTGACCACAGGCACCTTTACCATTCCGCTGATGCGCAAGGTCGGGTTCTCGGCCGAAAAAGCCGGCGCGGTTGAGGTCGCGTCGTCGACCAACGGCCAGTTGACGCCGCCGATCATGGGCGCCGTGGCCTTCCTGATGGTCGAATACGTCGGCATCACCTACATCGAGGTCATCCAGCATGCCGCCCTGCCGGCGCTGATTTCCTATATGGCGCTGGTTTATATCGTGCACCTGGAGGCCTGCAAGGCCGGCATGGAAGGCCTGCCCCGCAAACACATCACGCCGTTCATGACCAGCGTGCTGACCGGTCTTGGCACGCTTGTCGGCCTGATCGTGCTGAGCGCCATCTTGTATTACGGCTTCGGCTGGATGAAGGGCGCCTTCGGCGACGCAACAGTCTGGATCGCCGCGGTGGTCGTGGCCGCGGCTTATGTAGGACTGGTTAAGTTTTCGGCCAATTTCCCGGAACTTGATGAGTCCATGGAGATCCTCGAACTGCCGCCGCCCGGACCGACCATCAAGGCCGGCCTGTTCTATCTGGTGCCGGTGTTTCTGCTGGTCTGGTGCCTGACCGTCGAACGTCTGTCGCCGGGCCTGTCGGCCTTCTATGCGACCATATTCATGCTGTTCATCCTGTTAACCCAAAGGTCGCTGAAAGCGATCTTCCGGAAAACCGGCGAAGACGTCGTCGGCTGCCTCCGCCAGGGCGTTTCGGACACCCTGGAAGGGATGATCGCCGGGTCGCGTAACATGATCGGCATTGGCGTGGCGACGGCGACGGCCGGATTGGTTGTCGGTGCAGTGACACTGACCGGCGTTGGCCAGGTGCTCTCGGAAGTCGTCGAATACGTCTCCGGCGGCTATGTGCTGATCATGCTGATCCTCACCGCCGTTCTCAGCCTGATCCTGGGCATGGGATTGCCGACCACGGCCAACTACATTGTCGTCTCGTCGCTGATGGCGCCGGTAATTGTCACCGTCGGCGCCCAGAACGGCCTGATCGTGCCGCTGGTGGCGGTCCACATGTTCGTCTTCTACTTTGGTATCCTGGCGGATGATACGCCACCCGTGGCGATGGCGGCGTTTGCCGCCGCGGCCATTTCAGGGGGTGATCCGATCAGGACCGGTATTCAAGGCTTCATGTATGATATCCGCACGGCGATTCTGCCGTTTTTGTTCATCTTCAACACGGAACTGCTGATGATCGGAATTGAAAGCATCTGGCACCTGTTGATTACCATTGTCACTGCCGTCATAGCCATGTTGCTGTTTGCTGCCGGGACACAGGGGTTCTTTATATCCAAGAGCCGGCTGTGGGAGTCCCTTGCTCTGATTCTGGTCGCGTTTACGTTGTTCCGGCCGGGATTCTGGATGGATTATATGTATCCGCCGCTACAATCCGTGCCGGCCAAGGGAATTTATGAAATTGTCGAAAAAATGGATGCGGGAACACAAATCCGCGTGCAGGTGAAGGGCGAAGACCTGGAAGGCCGGGCCGTCGATAAGGTCGTCATGCTGCCGGTCGGCAAACCCGGCAAGGGCATTGACCGGCTGAAGGCCGCGGGCCTGGAACTGCGCGAGGAAGACGGCAAGATGATCGTCGACAACGTCGTCTTCGGCTCGACGGCGGAACGTCAGAAGATTGATTTCGACTATGAACTGGCCAGCGTTCAGACGAAAGCGGACCGGCCGCCGAAGCAGCTGTTCTACCTGCCAGCCATCGCACTTCTCTTCGTAATTGTCATGGTTCAACGACGACGGCGCGACAATGACGGCGGCGGCGAGGCTGTCGTCACGCCGGCGGCGGCCTGAGGGAAAGGGAGAAAAGCCATGTACAAAAGTATCCTTCTTGCCGTTGACCTGAATGATGAAACGTCCTGGACAAAGGCCCTGCCGGTCGCCGCCGGGCTATGCCAGGGATCGGGTGGCAATCTCCATGTAATCACCGTGGTCCCCGGTTTCGGCATGAGTATCGTCGGCAGTTATTTTCCCGAAAACTACGAACAAGAAGCCATCGAAAAGGCCATGGCGCAGCTCAAGGGATTCTGTGATACCAACGTGCCCGATGGGATCAGCGTCCAGCATGTGGTCGGCAACGGCAATGTCTATGAGGCTGTCCTGAAGACGGCTGTTGACGTCAATGCCGATCTCATCGTCATGGCCGCCCACCGGCCTGAGTTGAGCGATTACCTGCTTGGTCCGAATGCGGCGCGGGTGGTGCGCCACGCCAAGATTTCGGTGTTGGTGGTTCGCTAATCGGCAATCGGCGGGAGGCCGGTGTGCCTTCGCTGATTTCACGCCAGATTCCGTATTCCTCTCGGAAGGCCTGAAGCGACTCCCAGGCTCGTTTGAAATCACGGTTGTTGTTCTTTTCCTCGGCCAGGACTTGTGCCCAGGCAGCTTTCAGGGCGGCCAGGATGTCCGGCGCCCAAATTTCGATCTTCACCCCTTGGCGGACCAATTCCTTGAGGGCCCCGAACTGCCGTGCCTCACCGACAGCCAGGCCGTGAGAGATATTGTCCCGGCAGGCCGCTTCGATTTGGCTGCGGCGGCTTTTCGGCAAGCCGTTCCACAGATCCAAATTGACGATCAGATGCAACAGCGTCGCCGGTTGATGCCACCCGGGGAAATAGTAATGCCTGGCCAGTTGGTGAAGCCCGAGCTCCAGATCGACGGCCGGTTGGGACGCCTCGGCGCCATCGATCAGGCCCTTTTCAAGGGCCACGAAAACGTCGCCTTCGGCCAGGGTCATGGTGTTTGCGCCCAGCTTCGCCGCGACCTTTCCGCCAAGCCCGCCCATGCCCAGCCTGAGCGCCTTGAAATCATTGATGTTGTCGACCGGCTGGCGAAACCAGCCGGAGCCTTCCGGGGCAAGGACGCCGCACACCAGGCCCCGAAGGCCCTGTTTCGCGTACAGGTCTTGAAGGATCTGCAGGCCGCCGCCGTCGAACATCCAGGATAGATATTCGGGCAGCGGCGGACCGAAGGGGATGGCCGAGAACAGCTGGAACGCGGGATTTTTGTCGGCCCAGAATGACGGTGCGGCGAAGGCCGCCTCGATGGCGGCCGAGCGCACCGCGTTAAACATGTCGTCGGCCGCGACCAGGGTGCCCGGCTCATGCAGCTTGACCCGCATGGTGCCGGCGCTCAGATGCCAAAGCGTCGTCTCAAACCGCACGCCTTGTTCGCCCAGTTGCGGCAGGGCGCTGGCATAGGCGCTGGCCATGCGCCAAGTCAGCGTCGGCTGGCTGCCGGGCGAAGATGGTTGCGCCGGTCTTTCCGCCGCCGCCCGCGTCAACGTTGTCGGTTCTTGAATGGCCACCGAAGGGGCCACCGGGGTGCTTTGACGGGCCATGATCTTATGGGCCGGAAGCTTTAGCCTGGGCGCGATGATCGTGGTGCCGACGACGATGCCGACCACCAGGCCCACGACGATGCCGACAACAAGATTGCGCATATGCTTCCGATCCCGGCGGCAGGCCGTCCCGGCCCACCGAACAACGATCTCACCATAGTGCCGAAAATCCGTGATGAAAACGGCCTGCCCAAATGAATTGACTGGCCGCCCGTTCGTTCGGATACGTTCCGGATACGGCCCTAATACCAAATTGCATTAATAATGACCCATAGAGATCGTCCGTACAGCCCGCTG
>CAZQPC010000031.1:0-23755 GCA_964595005.1 uncultured Magnetovibrio sp. | reverse complement strand
TTCCTCAGTCATCGCCGACGGATCGAAGCTGTCGGACACCACCTTGCCGAAGACATTGCCGATACCGTCTCGTTCACCGGTAAATCCCGACGCCACCAGATCACACGCCAAAATGCCCATCTGATTGCTGACGCCGGTGAACAGATTACGCACCGTTCCGCCTTCCAACATCGTCCGGCGGCTGGTCGCTAGGCTCATGTTAGATGCGACGTTCAGGAGCGTTTGCATTTGCTCAGCATCGAAACCGGCAAGGCGTGCGGCCCCGACCGCCGCGCAAATCGTCCCCCAGGTGCCGTGCGGATGCATCGACATGCGCAGGTCCGTGGCGATACCGACACGGGCGCCGATCTCATAACCGACGGCGATCGCTGTAATCAATTTCCGGCCGGCAACGGCGTGCCCCTCGGCAGCGGCGAAAACGGCCGGAAATGTGTGCATGCCGGGATGGCCCTTGCAGAACTGGTTACCTTCGTCCATCTCCAGGAATGTCCCGGCGGTCCCATTCAACAGAGCCGACTTGGCCGGCTCGGAACGCCGGATGGTTCCGATAACCAACGATGTCCCGCCATTGGCATGATCGGTCAGCCGAGCCGATAGCGTTTCCATTTCCGGCTCAACGCATCCCCCCGCAATGGCCCCAATGCAATCGGCAATGACAAGTTTCGTCCGCTCGACAACTGGTGCCGGAAGATCATCGAATATGCACCCGGCGGCAAACGCTGCGACGTCATCCAAGTAGAACGTCATTCCCGCCTCCGCCCCGACATCATCTACGGACGCCCCAGTGTGCGGTAATACGCTGCGACCTCGCCGGCCGTCGCCTGCCAGACTTGGTCATATGCGGTGATGTCGGCCAACGCCTGTGCGAGATATTTAATGCGGTGCGCCTGGCCGATCACCCAGGGATGAAGCGGCAGCCCGAACAGCATGCCGGTGGTCGCACCTTCCTCATGCAATCCCTGGAAGGCCTCGCCAACGATATCCGGATAGCGGGAGTTCGGCACCTTTCGCAGCCAGAGCGCAACGACATCATCCCATTCCATCTGATAGGGGATCGACACCAGCCCGGGATCCGTGGTCATCATGTACGGCTGGTCATCGTTCGGCCAATCCAGCAGATAGTCGTAGCCGGCATCGGCCAGGAGTTGTGGGGTGCGTGTCGACTCGCCTGAGTCAGGACTTAGCCAACCGGCGGGTCGGCTGCCGGTCGCCCGCTCAATTGACGCCGTCGCTGTCTCAATGAGTTCGCTTTCCTCAGCTTCGTCTAGATCGCTGGTAATCATCCGGTTTTGATGCGTGCCGTGGGCGACGAATTCATAACCCCGCGCCAGGCAAGCTTCGACAATCTGCGGATAGCGTTCTACGGCCTCGGCGTTCGCCGCCACGCTGACCTTTAACTGATAGCGGTCAAGCAAGTCGAGAACCCGGAACATACCGACCCGGTTGCCATATTCACGCTGCGTGAAACTTCGGTAATCGGGGGAGAACGAGCCGTATTCACCCTGAAACCGCGGATCAGAGCGGGCATCTTCAGGAGCCTCCAACTCCCAATATTCCAGATATAGCAATACCCAGAACGCCAACCGTTCGCCGCCTGGCCATCGCAAAGGTTCGCGGTCGGGCAGCGCCGAATAAGAATAGTGGCGATGATCCATACCGGGTGCCGGTTTGGTCATTTCAATGCGCTCCGGCCAGCGTCGCGGCCATGTGCTCGGCACCGCTCTCCAAATACCATTCGGCGATTTCCTCGCCGGTCGCGGCCCAGACATCTTCGTGCTCAAGAATATAACCAAGCGCCTCATCGAGATGCTTGATGCGGTGGGGCTGCCCCATCATGTAGGGATGCAGGGCGATGCACATGACCCGGGCACTATCAGCACTTTCCGCGTACAACGTATCGAAAGTGTCGCGGATCATCCCGGCGAACTCCGCGCCTTCGAACTGCTGACGATAGATGATCGAATCATTGATATCCATCGTGTACGGGATGGTGATCAACTGCCCCGCTCGAACCTGTATCGGCAGCGGTTGATCGTCATGATACCAGTCACAATAATATTTTATCCCAGCCTCCGCGACCAAATCAGGGGTATTCAACGTGTTCGATGCAGCCGGCGAGAACCAACCCTTGAGCATGCGGCCGGTAAGGTCGCCGTAGAGATCAACGCTCTCCTTGATGGCCGCGCGTTCCTCGTCTTCCGAATATCCCCAGTGGTAGCGCGTGTTGTACATGCCGTGGCTCATGATGCTCCAGGCGCGGTCCTCACATGCTCTGAAAATTTCAGGAAAATGCACGAAGTTGGCCATGCTTAGCGAGACCGTGCCGCGGATGCCGTGCTTGTCCAGTATGTCGAACATCCGCCAGACGCCAACCCGATTGCCGTAGTCCTTGCTGCCGTAACCGATGACATCGGGGTGCGGTGAGCGCGGCCAGGGGTCACGGACCGCCGACGGCCGCGGCAGATATTCATAATGCTCGATATTCGGCACCACCCACAAGGCGATGCGGGCGCCGTTTGGCAGTTTGAGTTTGGGACGAGAGATTATCGGCGAATACGGCGCCCGATCAGCGTTGCGAAAACTCATTCGCTGGGCCCCATGAGAAATTTCGCCTTTTCGTCGGTGCCGTATTGAACTGCAATCAAATGATATGCGACTATACCAATTGAGATCAAGGGACGAAGGTGGCGGGATGCCGAAACGCCTATCAGAGGCACAGGTCAGCGGCTATCACGAACAGGGGTTCGTATCACCGGTCCCCGTGTTCGGCGCCGACACCGCGGCACGACTGCGCGCGGAATTGGAACGCAACGAAGCTAAAGCGGGGCATCCCCTTGATTTCCCAGAGAAATCCAAATCCTACCTGCTTTACAATTGGGCCGATGAATTGGTCCACCACCCGGCGATCCTCGATGCCGTCGAGGACCTAATTGGATCGGATATCCTCGTCTATCACTCGACGACGTGGATCAAGGAACCAAAAACGCCGAGCTACGTGTTGTGGCACCAAGACGGAAAGTACTTCCACCTTGAGCCCCGTCTGCATGTGACGGCCTGGATAGCGCTCTCCGACGTATCGGTCGAAAGCGGTTGTATGCATGTTCTTCCCGGCAGCCATCAGTGGGGTGACTTTGACCACGTTGACGACACCGGCGAATGGAACATGATCAAGCGCGGTCAGGGGATTCCGAACCGGTTTGATCATGAAGTTGGCGCCCCCATGGCACTCAAACCGGGCGAAATGTCATTGCATCACACAGACCTGGTTCATTGCTCCCACGGCAACGCCGGGGATGACAGGCGTATTGGCCTTGGCATCAGTTATATTCCGGCGTCCGTTGTTCAAAACGGACACCCCAGGCGTACCGCATTGCTGGTCCGCGGTCGCGCGGTGCCGGGTGGGTTTGGCGAAGAAGCACGCTTGAAACACGAGATGAGCGAGGAAGCCAAACACGCCCACGGGTATTCCGTCGGATTGTTCCGAGCGCTTCAAGATGCCGGCGCCGTGTTTCTCGAGGAAAAGGCCTCATGACCGCCAATCATGAGAATTTCAGAATTTCTCAGGAAATCGCTGAATTCAGACGTGCTACGCTTAATAAGCCGGGCTGCGGGGGAGGTCCGTAAGACTATGACCCCCAATGACACAATAAACCAAGACAGGGAGAGATGATCATGTCTAAGAAAGTAACGAAGTCCGGCGTCTCACGCCGTAAATTTGTCGCCGGCACGGCCGCCGGGGCGGCCGCCTTGGCAACCAGCAACCTTGGCTTTCCCCACATCGCGAGAGCCGCCGACCCGGTGAAAATCGGCCTTATCCATCCGGCAACGGGCTTCCTGGCCTACCCGGGCGGTCAATTGCGTTACGGCTGTCAGATGGCGATCAACGACATTAACAAAGCCGGCGGCATCAAATCGCTAGGCGGCGCCATGATCGAAGCCATGCTGGGCGATTCCCAGACCAAGCCGCAGATCGGCGCGGCGGAAGTCGAAAAAATGAACGAAGCCGGTGTGCACGCGATCACCGGTTGCTATCAAAGTGCTGTCGGTCTGGCCGCGACGGCAGCGGCGGCAAAGTACGGCATCCCCTTCTCCATCGACGTCGGCGTTTCCGATAAACTGGTCACGCGCGGCTTGACCAACGTCTTCCGCATGGCCGACGGCTACGGCCGCATCGCCAAAGATGCGGCGGCGAACTTGGGTGCCATCAACAAGGCCGCCGGCTCGCCGGCGAAAACGGTCGTCATCGTGCACGAAGAATCCGAATTCGGCTCGGGCACGGCACGGCTTATGAACAAGCTGCTCGGCGAGCAAGGCCTGACGGTCGCCGAGACCATCAAGCATGCCAACCCGACCCGGAACTTCGACAATGTCGCGCTACGCATCAAGGCCATGAAGGCCGACATCGTCATGCCCATCAACTATCCGGGTGAATATGTCCTGCTGGCCCGCACGCTGCGCCAACAGAAAGTCGATTTCCTGGCCAGCTATTCGGTCCTGGGCGGCGGTTTCAACTTCAAGTTCGTGAACGATTTGCCGGAAGTCGCGGAAAACATGATCGACGTCAACCATTGGTACGATCCGCGTTCGGCGGCCGGACAGGCCTTGCGCAAGCGCGTCGAAGCGGACGGCAAGTTCTTCACCTTCGAAGTTTACTTGGCCTACAACTCGATCCGCTTCCTTGCCGACGGCTTTGAGCGCGCCGGCTCGACGGATCACGCCAAAGTCAATGCGGCCCTGGCGGCCAGCACAATTGATCCGCTGTTCATGCCCTATGGTCCGACGAAGATGGTCAATGGTCAGAACGTCGGTTCACGGGCCGTCGCCATTCAGGCACAGAAAGGCGACGTACAGGTCATTTCGCCGGCCGAAATCGCCTCGGCGAAGCCGGTCTTCCCGCGTCCGAAGGCCTAACCTCCGGCGGGCTCGAATTAACAGGCTGGGCGCATTCCCGAAAGGAATGCGCCCGGTCTTCCTTTGCCTACCAAGTGAACGGCATTGCCAATGCTATCAATGAATATCTCGATGATGCCGGCAGCCGTGATCAACGGCTTGATGTTCGGCGCCATCTACGCCCTTGTCGCGCTCGGACTGACGTTGATCTACGGCGTGCTGCATATCATCAATTTCGCCCACGGCGCGATGTTGATGCTGGCGCTCTATGCCACGTTCTATCTATTTAAATTCGCCGGGATTGATCCGTACGTGGCGCTCATCTTCGTCGTGCCGGGCAGTTATGTTTTTGGGTATTCGATTTATCGATGGGGAATTGGCAAACTATCGCACGGTAAAGACCAGAATATTTTGTTGATTACGCTCGGGCTTTCGATCGTTTTCGAGAACGCGGCCCAGTTTTTCTTTTCCGCCGACCAGCAGACGATCAACCTCTCCTATAGTTACGAATCGATTGATCTCGGCTTCGTCTTTCTCTCCCTGCCAAAAGTTATTTCATTTTTCGCCTCGTTGGTCATCTGCCTGCTACTTTGGGTGTTGATGGCGACCACAGACCTCGGTAAGGCAATACGCGCCGTCGCCAAGGAACGAAAGGGCGCCAGACTGGTCGGCATCAACGTCGAAAACATTTTCGCTATCACCTACGGTATCGGCATCGCCTGCCTGGGCGCCGCAGGCTGCCTACTGTTGCCATCGTTCTACGTCGATCCGTTTACCGGCAACATCTTCGTCATCATCGCCTTCACCATCGTTGTTCTGGGCGGCATGGGCAGCATCGTCGGCGCCCTGGTCGGCGGCTTCATTATCGGCGTCACCGAATCCCTCGGCGGCCTGTTTCTCGGCGAAAGCCTGGGCCAAATCGGCATCTCGCTGATCTTCATCCTCATCTTGGTGTTCCGCCCGACCGGGCTGTTCGGCGCAAAGCAATGAACGCATTGCAAAACAAGACCACTTTGCTGGTCGTTGCCGGTCTGGTCGCCAGCGCCCTGGTGCCGGTCGTGATCGTCAACAAATTCTACATCGACATTCTGACGCTGATTCTTTTCTCGGCGTTTCTCGGCCAGTCGTGGAATATTCTCGGCGGTTACGCCGGTCAGTTCTCCTTCGGCGGTGTGATATTCTTCGGCACCGGCGCCTACGCCTCGTCGATCCTGTTGACGACCTTTGGAATTCCGCCCTTGATCGGCATTTTCGCCGCCATCGCTGCGGGCGCCCTAACGGGGGCCTTCATTGGCTTCATCAGTTTTCGCTATGGCTTACGGGGATCCTATTTCGCCCTGATTACCCTGGCTTTTTCCGAGGTCTTCAGAACGATCGCCAACTCCGTTGAATTCACCGGCGGCGGTGTCGGTATCTTCATCAAGCATGCGCCGGGGCTCGCCAACCTGCAATTCATCCACCCGGCGGGCTACTACTACATGGCGCTCGGCATGGTCATCATCTCACTCGCCATCGCCTGGTGGCTCGAACGCTCACGCTTCGGCGCCCAACTCATTGCCATTCGCGAAAACGAGGACGCGGCAGAAGCGCTGGGTGTCGATGCCTTCAAATGCAAGATGTATGCGATCATGATCACCGGTGCCATGGGCGGCGCGGCGGGCACGTTCTACGCCCAGAAGTATCTGTATATCGACCCGCCCATCTCCTACTCCATCGGCACCTCGGTGGAGATGTTGCTGGTCACCATTGTCGGTGGCATGGGGACCATCTTCGGTCCGCTTATTGGTGCTTTCGTCCTGCACATCGTCAACGAAGTCGCCCGCCATTTCATTGATACGCCGGGCCTCAGCCTGATTGTCTACGGGGTCATCTTGATCGCCATCATCGGCTACTTGCCGAACGGCTTGATCGGCCTTTTCAAGCGGCGCAAGAAGCCGGACAAGGAGACGTCCGATGCTTGAAGTCAGTGGATTGAGCAAGTCCTTCGGTGGCTTGGCGGCGGTCAATCAGGTCAATATCTCTGTCGATGAAGGCCGAATCATTTCGCTGATCGGCCCGAACGGCGCCGGCAAGACCACTCTGTTCGCAATGGTTGCCGGATTTCTGAAACCCGACGCCGGCACCGTCACCTTCGAGGGCCATGACATCACCGGTCAAAAACCACACCGGATTTGCGCCCATGGCGTGGTCCGCACCTTCCAGGTGACACAACCGTTCGCGACATTGAGCACGTTAGAAAACATCATGGTCGGCGCCTATCACCGCACGGCTAACCGTCATCTGGCGGAAGAACAAGCGCGCGCCGTCGCTGATCAGGTTGGCATGGGTGCCCTGTTGGAGCAGGCGGCGGAAGGATTGACCGTTGCCGGACGCAAGCGCCTGGAATTGGCCCGCGCTCTGGCGACGGGACCCAAACTGCTGTTGCTGGATGAAGTCATGGCCGGCCTTAATCCCGCGGAAATCGACGACATCGTCCGTGTGATCAAGGGTATTCGCGATTCCGGCGTGACGATCTTCCTGATCGAACACGTGATGAAAGCAGTCGTGAATTTATCCGACTTCACTTATGTGCTGAACGATGGTGTTCTAATTGCGGAAGGCACACCGTCGGAGATTGCCGCCGACGCGAACGTCATCGAAGCCTATCTCGGGCATGGCGCGGCGGAACGCATGTCGGGCGACGGAGCGGCCCATGCTTGAGGTTCGGGCACTTGAAGCCGGATACGGTCAGGTTCAGGTGCTGCGCGGCATCGACATCGACGTCAGCAACGGCGAGATTGTTGCAGTCCTCGGCAGCAACGGTGCCGGCAAGTCGACACTCAACAACAACATCAGCGGGCTCTATCGGCCATTTGCCGGCTCCATTCGATTTGAAGACCAGGAAATTTCCGGCACCGACCCTTCCGATATCGTCGCTATGGGTTTGGTTCAGGTGCCGGAAGGCCGCCGCGTCTTCCCCAATTTGTCGGTGCGCGAAAACCTTGAGATGGGCAGTTATCGCCGCGGCAAACCAAACCGCACCCGGAATTTGGATCATGTCCTTGAAATCTTCCCCCGCCTACTCGAAAGACTGACGCAATCGGCCGGCACCCTGTCGGGCGGCGAACAGCAAATGGTCGCTATTGGCCGCGGACTGATGGCGGAACCGAAACTGTTGATCCTGGATGAGCCTTCCCTGGGGTTGTCGCCATTGCTGGTCGAGCAAATGTTCACCTTGATCAAGAAAATCAACGACGAAGGGTTGTCGATCGTGCTGGTCGAACAGAACGTTGTGCAATCACTGGCCGTGGCTAATCGGGCCTATGTTCTTGAAAACGGCGCAATCACCATCTCGGGCCCGGCCGATGAACTGGTCGAGGATGATCAACTAAAGAAATCGTACCTCGGCATCTAATATCTACTTCGCCGTATAACCGCCATCGGCGCAGATCACCTGGCCGGTAACGTAGGATGCCGCATCCGACACCAAGAACAGAACGACCCGGGCAATTTCGTCAGGCTCACCGAAACGACCCATGGGAATTCCTTGAAGCAACCAATCGCGGCGCTCGGGGTTGGCCCGCGTTGCTGCCGTCATATCCGTATTGATCGGCCCCGGCCCCACCGCATTGACCCGAACATTGTCCGGCCCCAACTCCAGCGCCATGGTCCGGGTCAATCCGTTGATGCCCGATTTCGACGCCGCATAGGCGGCCGCGCGCGGGTGCCCGGTCAAGCCGATCTGACTGGAAATCATGACGATTGATCCGCTACGTCGCTCTTTCATATGACGCGCCGAGGCGCGGGCCAGATTGAAACACCCGGTCAGATTCACGTCGATCACGCGCGCCCAAACGTCGTCGCTTGTCTCGGTCGAGGGCAGCAATTCGATCGTACCGGCGCAAGCGATGGCGCCGTCCAGCCCGGCCAATTGGCCAATGGCATCATCGATCGCCTCATCAAGCGCCGAACTGTCGGTGACGTCGGCATCATAAATCAGCGCCGGATCCGTATATTTAGCAAGCGCGCCTCTCTGGGCATCGCCCTGAACCGTTCCCGCCACTTGGCCGCCCAGCGAATGTGCCACGGAGGCCGTTGCCAAACCGATGCCCGAGCCGGCCCCGGTGATGAACAGGCGCTGCCCAGTCAAATCGAACATACGGAAATTCCTTTTGTATTTCGGCAAGGGGAACGCAATGATCGATAATCTACGAGGTGGAGAAAGTGATGTCCAAAGTTCTGGTGATCGTGCCGTTCCCGATGAGTGAAGAGAACCTTGAGCAGCGCCGCGATCAATTGAAGGCCGTCAAGCTGGGGCCGGATATCGATTTCGACTTTCAAGCCGTCCGCGTCGCCCCGAAAAACTACGTCAGCCAGTACGACATGGTTCTGGCCGATGTCGGCATCATGGAGTCGGGATTGACGGCCCAGGACCAAGGATACGATGCCGTATGCATCGATACGATGAGCGATTCCGGCGTCGCCGCCTTGCGCTCCGTCCTCGACATTCCGGTGATCGGCCCCGGACGCGCATCAATGCTGACAGCGCTGATGCTGGGCGAGCGGTTCTCGATTATTTCCATGTGGCGACATTGGGATCACCTGTACGCCAAGACGCTGAAGGATCTGAAACTTACGCAGCACTGCGCGTCGATACGCTCCATCGACGTTGACCCGGATAACCAGGGACTTCTGGGCGGCAAGGAAGAAGACATTTTCCCGCTACTAGCCGACGCGGCCATGCAGTGCATCGACGAGGACAACGCCGATGTCATCTTGCTGGGGTCGACGACCATGCACCAAGCCCATACCTATTTGGCGGAGCACTTGAACGTACCGGTCATCAACCCCGGGCCTTTGACCTATAAACTTGCCGAGACCGTCTTGGGTCTGGGCCTAACTCACAGCCGGCACGCCTATCCATCGCCGCCGGCGCCGAAAGATGAGGTGCTCAAAGCGATGCTGGATGCCGCCGAGAAATTCGAGCATTAGGCATTAGCTGTCCACATCCAATGTGTTTTGCCCTGCCATGTAGACAGCGACACGACTGAAACGCCCGTCAACGATTTCGAAAAAATTGCAATTCGACTTGTGGGTCAGGGAACCATCATGGTGGGTGTTGATGACTTGAAAGCGTGATGCGATGCGTCCCGTTTCCGGCGAGGGCACATGGACAAAATCCTGATGCTTGACGGCCGCATGATCACCCCATAACCGTCGCAACATGATCTCGATCTCGACATGCCCCTGCAATTTCACTCCATGGGTCTCGACGGAAAAAATGCAATCCGCGGCGAGCGTTGACTTGACCGCTTCGAAGTCTTCGCTATCGACCGCAGAGAAATACTGGCGGACCAGATCAATCATCTGCTGGCTGTTCATTAATCCCTCCTAGCCCGCAGCGTGCTTGTGTTCGGCCAAGTCATTCCAGACGCGCTGATCCGTCAGCAATCCGTCAACGACCTGAAACCGATCAATAAACCGAATGTCGTCAAAGGATGTACCGTCTAGCCACACCCCTGACAGCGTTCCAAAGCAATAGACCACGGCATCCTGACCATTGAAGGCCTGGTCGATCCGTTCGTAGGATTTTGAAATCGACTGGTAGCGTGGCGCCGCCCAGGCGATCAATTCCTCAAGTTCCGTGAATACCGCACCGCCTGGGAACGTCATGGTGAACTGATTCGACAAATACGCCCTGGCCGCATCTAGGTCTCGGTCCTGCATCGCATCGAGAAATCCGCGCACCTGATCGGCGGGCTGCGCGGGCGCCTTGGCGGGAATGCGCTCGACCCGGCCGCGCATGTAATTCTCGCCCGGCAGTTCATTGATCATCACCGTGATACCATCCCACGGCGCACCGGTCGTCGAGCGCGCCGCATCGGTCAGGCGTTCCTCCAGCAATCGCTTGGTCGGCTCGGAATATCCTTCGATCAGGACACAGGTAATGACGGGCATGCCGGGACGCTCCTTCGTTGAATGGATTTAAAGAAGATACAGGTGCTCCGAAATGGTATATCAATTGAACACCTGCGGACCATAGCTAACAAACGCCGCAATGATGGCTGAAAGAACCGATATCGTGGCCCTGGACTATTCGAAATCCGGTGTAATCGGACAGATCGACGACAAATTACCGACGCCTCTGTATCACCAGATCTATATCATTCTCCGCAACAAGATTATCGATAAGGAATTTGCCCACGGCGACTTGTTGCCGAGCGAAGGACAGACGGCCCGTGCTTTCGGGGTGTCGCGCATTACGTCGAAGCGCGCACTCAATGAGCTGGCAAACGACGGTCTTGTCATTCGTGAACGCGGTCGCGGCACCCGCGTCACCCACAAAGGGCCGTCGGCCCCTATGGATGCCAGTATTGAAGGCATGCTGGAGAATATTATGGCCATGGGCCTGGAAACCCAGGTTGAACTGCTGGAATTCGACTATACGCCGGCCACTGAACAGGTCAGTTTGGCGCTTGGCTGCGCTCCGAACGACGAAGTTCAGCGGGCCGTCCGCGTACGCTCGCATGAGAACGAGCCATTTTCTTATTTGGTGACATTTGTTCCAGATGCCGTCGGCACGACGTATTCACGCGTCGATCTGGCGATGACGCCACTTTTGACGCTTTTGGAACGGGGCGGCGTCGTCGTCTCGCGGGCCGAGCAAACCCTGACCGCGACGTTGGCCGATGCGACGGTCGCACCTTTGCTGAAGCTGGAGATAGGGGCGCCGCTGCTGCGAATTCGCCGCATCGTATACGATCAAAATGACCGCGCGGTGGAATTTATCACCGGCCTGTATCGGCCGGACCGTTACAAATATCGGATGGATCTGTCGCGCGTGCAATCCGATCAAGCCAAGGCCTGGTCGCCGACTGTTTAGCACTAATTCGCTGCGATTTCCGCCGTAGACAGCCAATTGCGATATGGTATGCTTATATACCATTTGACCCACATGAGCCGGTTGGTTTTGATCTCCGGCGCCGACGGAATCCCTCAGAATGTCCCCCTCAACGCTTTCGGAACAACTCGCGGGGGATGATACGATCATTGCACCCGGTGTGTTCGATGCCTTTAGTGCGGCCGGGGCGGAACAAGCTGGCTTCCAAGCCGCCTATTTGTCTGGCGCCAGCATCGCCTATTGCCGGTTCGGGCGACCCGATATCGGATTGGTCAGCATGCGCGAAGTCGCCGATACGATTGCCGACATTCGAGAGCGTGTCGACCTGCCGCTGTTCGTCGATGCGGACACCGGTTTCGGCAACGCCCTGAATGTACAGCGAACGGTGAAGCTGTTCGAACGCAACGGCGCCAACTGCATCCAGCTCGAAGACCAAACACTGCCCAAGCGTTGTGGTCATTTGACAGGCAAGGCTCTGGTCAGCGCTGCTGAGGCAGCCGGCAAGATCAAGGCCGCCCTGGACGCCAGGCAAAGTGCCGAGACGCTAATTATGGCGAGGACGGATGCCATTGCCGTCGAAGGCTTCGATGCAGCCCTTGAGCGCGCCGAGCGCTATTTGGAAGCCGGCGCCGACATCCTGTTTATCGAAGCGCCCAACGACGAAGCCGAGATGAAAGCCCTGACCTTGCGGTTTCGGGATCGTGTGCCGTTGCTTGCGAACATGGTCGAAGGCGGTTTTACGCCGATGTTTGACGCCGAGAAGCTGACGGCTCTCGGTTACCGCATCGTCATCTTTCCCGGCGGATTGGTGAGAGCCCGGGCCCATATGGAGCGCGAATATTTTGCCAGCTTGAAGAAGCATGGTTGGAACCAGCCTTTCCGGAACCGAATGCTTGATTTGAAATCTCTCAATGAGACGCTTGGAACCGCTGACATCCTCGCCGTCGGCGCACAATATGACGCCGCGGCGCATGATGATTGATTCGGTAACCCTGGCCGTCCTCAAGGGACGACTGGAACAAATCGCCGATGAGATGGATGCGACGCTATTCCGCAGCGCCTTCAACCCGATTATCGCCGAAGCCCACGACGCATCGCACGGTATTTACGACGCGGTGAGCGGCAAGACGTTAGTCCAGGGGAAGTCAGGGCTGCCGATTTTCGTCGGTGCTATGTCGTTTGCCGTCAAAACCGTGATCGACAAAGTGTCGAAGGACGGTGGCCTTGCGGAGGGCGATGTCTACGTCTTCAACGATCCGTATGATGGCGGCACGCATCTTTCGGATTTCAAACTTGTCCGGCCTTATTTTCGAAACGGCGAGCTGTATTGCTATCTGGCATCGGTCGGCCATTGGCATGACGTCGGCGGCAACGTTCCCGGCAATTACAATCCGGAAGCCACGGAGAGCTTCCAGGAAGGCATGCTGATCCCGCCGGTTAAGTTGATCGAGGCCGGTCAATTCCGCCAAGACATCGTCGATATCATGCAGGCCAATTCACGCCAGCCGATCAGCCTGTATGGAGATCTCAATGGTCAGATCAACGCCCTGGACCTGGGTGAACGGCGGCTGACCGCGTTGCTGGACGAATACGGGGACGACACGGTAAAAGAGGCGTTGGCTGAGTTGCAGGCCCGCGCCGCGCAGTTGATGCGGATGAATATTGCCGAACTCCCGGACGGCAAATATGCCTGCGATGACTGGCTCGACAATGACGGGATCGTTGATGAGCCATTGAAGATCGCGCTTGATTTGACGATCACCGGCGAAACCATGACGCTGGATTTCTCGCGCTCGTCGCCGGCCTGCGCGGGACCCGTGAATATTGCCCTCTCAACCGCCGTCGCTTCGGTCTACGTAGCGCTCAAGCACGTCTTCAACGACGTGCCGGCGAACGCCGGCGTCCTTGATCCCATCGAAATTATCATCCCCGACGACACCTTGCTGGCCGTCAAGGCGCCGAAGCCGGTCGGCGGCTATACGGAAACCATATTGCGCCTCATCGACGTCGTCTTCGGCGCCGTCGCGCAAGCCGCTCCGGAACGCAGCAATGGCTGTGCCTATGGGACGATCAATGCCCTGTCGCTTGCCGGTTATCGCCGCGACGGCCGGCGCTGGGTGATGTTCAGTTTCTTTGGCGGCGGGCACGGCGGCCACCCCGAAGGCGATGGCCTGAATCACGGCAATGCGCCGATCTCCACCGCGACCATCCCACCCATCGAAATCCTCGAAGCCGCCTACCCCATGTACTTCACGCAGTGGGCCCTGCGCCCCGATAGCGGCGGACCGGGAAGACATCGCGGCGGTCTCGGGGCGATTTATGAGATCGAATTGTTGGAAGAAAACGCCGACGTCTTCTTGTTCGGCGAGCGCGGCCGTTATGCGCCGCCGGGTGTCGTCGGTGGTGACCACGGCGCGCTCAATCGTTTCAGCTACGAACAAAAAGACGGTTTCCTGGAGCCCCCCATGGCCTCGAAAATGGTCGGCATCAAGATAGAGAAAGGCCAGCGCCTGCATCTTGAAACGCCCGGCGGCGGCGGATACGGGCCGGCCCTTCAGCGCGACCCGGCAGCGGTTGGCAAAGATGTCTCCTTGGGCTACGTCAGCCCAGCAGCAGCAGAACGTGACTTTGGCGTGATCGTCGACGACCAGGGCAACGTCGACCAGGACCGCACCCTCAAGCATCGCGGTTCACTGGGATCATGAGCCAAGAACCGAAATTCGTAGTCGGTGTTGATGTCGGCGGAACCTTCACCGATGTGTTCTTTCTTGATGAAGCCTCTGGTCAGTGCGGCGTCGCCAAGGTTCCCTCGACACGGCCCGATCAATCGCAAGGCTTTATCGAAGGCATTCGTTCCGGTGTGGCGGATTTCACCGCGCTGGCGACGGTTGTCCATGGAACAACCGTCGGCACAAACGCTCTATTGGAACGCAAGGGCGCGAAGACCGGTATCATCACGACCAGCGGATTTCGCGACGCCCTTGAAATGCGCCGGCGCGACCGGCCGACCACCTGGGGCCTGTGGGGCCAGTTTGAGCCTGTCGTGCCGCGCAATTTGCGCCTCGAGGTCGCCGAACGCACCTTGGCCGACGGAACCGTTCACACCGCGGTCGACCCGGAGGAGGTCAAGGCCGCCGCACGGCAGTTGATCGACGCCGGGGTTGAATCCGTTTGTGTCGTGTTCATCAACGCCTACGCCAATATCACCAATGAACAATCCGCCGTCGCCGCCGTCCGGGACGTTTGGCCAAACGACCATGTCGTCGCGTCGTCGGAGATTCTGCCGGAGATCAGGGAATTTGAACGCACATCGACGGCAACACTGAACGCCTATTTGCAACCGACAATCGGCAACTATCTTCAACAGTTGGAAACCGCGCTCGGCAATGGCGGATTTGCCGGCCAGGTGCTGATCGTCCAATCGAACGGCGGCGTCATGTCCGTCGATGTCGCGCGCCGGTTGCCTGTGCGCACCGCCTTGTCGGGACCGGCAGCCGGCGTTATCGCCAGCGCCTACATCGCCGAGGTCGCGGGGTTCCCGAATGTGATCACCTGTGACATGGGCGGCACCAGTTTCGATGTTTCTTTGGTCGCCGGCGGTGAAAGTGCGCTCAGTGCCCAGACATCGATCGATTTCGGCATGGTGATCCGCACGCCGATGATTGAAATCACCACCATCGGCGCCGGCGGTGGATCGATTGCCTGGGTCGATCGCGGCGGATTGCTGCAGATCGGACCTGAATCGGCAGGCTCCGACCCCGGACCCGTCTGCTACGGGCAAGGCAATGACCGGCCTACGGTCACCGACGCGAATCTAGTGCTCGGCCGGATCAATGCCGAACGTCCGATCGGCGGCAAGCTCGACCGGCTTGACGTCGAGGCCGCAAAGTCCGCGATTGAGACGCATGTGGGTGCGCCGCTGGGGCTTGATCCCATGAATGCGGCGGAGGCCATTGTCCGGGTCGCCAATTCGCGGATGGCAGGGGCAATCCGGTTGGTGTCGATCGAGCGCGGCCACAATCCGAACGAGTTTGCCGCCATGCCGTTTGGCGGCGGCGGCGCCCTGCACGCCGGCGCCTTGATCAAAGAGGTCGGATTGAAAAACGCTTTGGTGCCGCGTTACCCGGGCGTCACCAGTGCACTTGGCTGCACCATCGCCGATATGCGTTACGACTTCGTGCAGACCGTGAACGGCATGTTGGACACCATGGATATGGTGGATCTGCAATCTCATATGGCGGCGTTGGCCGGCCAGGGAATTCAGTTGCTGGGCGACGCGAACGTGAGTTTCGGTGTCCTGGAAACCGTGTTCGAGTTGGACATGTCCTATCTTGGTCAGACCCATACCGTCGATGTCTCATTGCCGGCTGTGCTCTCAGACGGCGTGGTGAAAATCTCGCGCGATCAAATTTTCGACGCGTTCACGTCCCGTTACGCCCATGTATACGGGCGTCCCCTGGAAGGTATCTCCATCCGAGTGCTCAATTTGCGGGTATCGGTCATTGGCCGGCGCCCGAAATTCAATCTGGAACTCCTCGCTCCCGATGATTCGTGCAACACAGTTGACGCGACATTGGGACAACGCGAAGTTTGGGTTGATGGCGCCTGGCACCAGACCAAGGTTTTCGAGCGGCTAAGCCTGCCTGTCGGGGCCGTGATCCCGGGTCCGGCCCTGCTCGAACAATCCGATACAACCATCTTTATCGAGCCGGATCTGTGCGGCACGGTGGACGAATATGGCAATTTGATCATTTCACGTCAGGAACCCGCTTGAGATGTTGAAACTGGAGCCGCTCCGTACGGGCTTCGTCATTTGCGACATGCAGAACGATTTCGTTCATCCGGACGGCGCCTACGGCCGCGCCGGCCAGACATCGCGCGCTATCACGGCGCTTCCGGAACGTCAGAAGTTGGTCGCCACAGCCGCACGCGGCGCCGGTGCATGGGTCATATCAACGCATTTCACACTGGTGCCCGGGAAGTACGGCACGCCTTTTATTTCCGCTCACTTGAAGCGCCTGCGCCCGTTTTTGGGGCCTGGTGATTTCGTCCCCGACAGCTTCGGCCACGACCTTATCGATGAATTGCAGCCGGCCGACCTGAAGGTTGAGAAAGTCGCGTTTTCAGCGTTTTACATGAGTAGGCTCGAATGGGTACTGCGTCGGGCCGGGCTCGAAACACTGATCTTCTGCGGCATCGTCACCAATGGCGGTGTCGCCTCGACGGTCCGCGACGCCCACGTCCGGGATTTCAACTGCATCGTTTTGGAAGACGGCTGCGCCGCTTTCAGCGAGGAAACCCACAAGTCCACCATCAGCTCATTATCGACACTGGCCGAAATTGCCAGTTGCGCCGAAGCTGCGGCGGCCTTGGAGAGTTAGTTCATGGCCGTTCTGCCCGCCGTTGATGTCGAATTCGAGGTTACTGTCCCCATCGTCATTGTCGGCGCCGGCGCCTGCGGGCTGGCGGCGGCGCTTGCCGCAAAGGACGATGGCGCCGAGGTTTTGGTCCTTGAACGCGATGCCGTTCCCCAGGGATCGACCGCCCTTTCGTCAGGGTTCATCCCGGCCTGCGAGACGCAGATACAGCGCGATAAGGGTATCGAAGATTCCGTAGACGCCTTCGCCGCCGATATCCTCGGCAAGGCCCACAATGAAACCGACGCGGATATGGTGCGGGCGATTTGTCGTGAGTCCGGACCAGCCATCGATTGGCTGATGGACAGGCACGGCATTGAATTCATCTTGGTTGAAGGCTTTCTTTACCCCAACCACAGCTATCTGCGCATGCATGCGACGCCATCGCGAACCGGCGCCGATTTGATTGGCGCCATGACCCGCGCGGCGGAACAGGCCGGCATTGATATCGTCACCAATTCCGCCGTCGTTGATCTGTACGCTGATGCCAGTAACCGGATCACCGGGCTTCGGTTCGAACACCCGGACGGCAGCGATGAACGGCTTGGTTGCGGTGCGCTCATTCTGGCCTGCAACGGTTTCGGCGGCAATCCGGAGATGGTCCGCCAGTTCATTCCCGACATGGCGGAAGCCAACTATTTTGGCCATACGGGGAACCAGGGTGATGCGATCCGCTGGGGTGAGAGCCTGGGCGCGGCGACGGCTGATTTAGGTTCCTTTCAGGGACATGGATCGGTCGCCCATCCGCACGGCATCTTAATCAGCTGGGCGCTGATGATGGAGGGCGGCATTCAAGTCAATTCAGACGGCTTGCGGTTCTCCAATGAACATGAGGGCTACTCCGAGCAAGGCCGCCGCGTGATCGCGCAGCCCGGGCATATCGCCTGGAACATATTTGATGACCGTCTCTACGCTTTTGCCCAGGATTTTGAAGATTTTCGTCAGGCTGTCGCCGCCGGCGCCATCGTGTCGGCGGCTGATATCCCTCAGTTGGCAGTGGTTAGCGGACTGCCGGAGGGAAATCTCAGATTGACTTTCGAGGAAATCGGCCGCTTGGCGACGGGCGAGGGCGCCGATACCTTCGGCCGGGATTTCACGACCGCGCCAATGCTGACGCCGCCCTACCGCGCCGCAAGAGTCACCGGGTCCCTGTTCCATACCCAGGGCGGCTTGCTGGTCGACGAAAAGGCGCGGGTCCTGCACCACGACGGCTCGCCGTTTCCCAATCTCTATGCCGGCGGCGGTGCGGCGCGCGGCGTGTCCGGCCCATCCGACTGGGGATATCTATCCGGCAACGGTTTGCTGACCGCGCTGACACTGGGACGCATCGCCGGCCGCTCGGCAACTGCTGTGGCTTCTCAAAGCTTAAATTCCGACATGCATTAACCATTTTCATGAACTGAAGTATTTCCCTGATGGCATTGTCACGTTAACAGGCCATCTATTTGGCAATAGTGATAGGCTCAGGACATGGAACCTATCTCATACAGCCGCCATCGTTTCCCACCGGGCATCATCCAGCACGCAGTTTGGCTATATTTTCGATTTTCTCTGAGTTTCCGGGATGTTGAAGACCTGCTTGCTGAACGAGGCATTAATGTTTCTTACGAAACGGTCCGCCGTTGGACGGTAAAATTCGGAAAGCTGTATTCCCGACGGCTCCATAAGCTGAGGCCCAAACCGAGTTCAATCTGGCACATTGACGAAGTATTTTTGAAGATCGACGGCAAGCAAACGTATCTCTGGCGTGCGGTTGATGATGAAGGCGAAGTGCTAGATATCTTGCTCCAGTCACGCCGCAATAAAGTGGCTGCAACCAAGTTTCTACGACGCACTATCAAGAGACATCAGACAACGCCATGCGTCGTTGTGACGGATAAGTGGCGACCGTCATTGTCGGCTGTTCGAGATATTCTGTCGAGCGCGAAACATCTGGTTGGAAAGCGCTCGAACAATCGCGCCGAAAACTCACATCAGCCAACGAGACGACGAGAACGAAAACAGCAACGCTTCAAGTCTATCAAGTCCGTGCAGCGTTTCCTCTCAACCTTCACCGCCTTCTATAACCACTTCAATATTCAGCGGCATCTCATCTCCCGAATGACAATGAAGAAATTTCGAAACGCTGTGCTGAGTTCATGGTCCAAAGCTGTGGCTGCGTGACAATCCAGTTAAGGCCGCGGTCGAACTTCGATCTCAAGTCGTTAACGTGACAACGCCGCATGCGGGTACGGAGAACGCACAACAGCCATGTAAGTCTGACCCGGCAGATTGAAGTCGTCGGTAAACCGGCCCTTGCCTGTTATCAGCCGCAAATCTTCCTTGCGCTCGACGGGCCGGCCGATGTGATTAAAAAGCTTGTCGGTCACCGTTTTCGAATCGGATTGCATTTCGTCTCCAAGCGAACAAGTTAAAATTGTACAACGGACATTAAACACTGCCTGAGCTTTATGTCCGATATTGTGTGTCGGCTCACTGCGCAGGACCGGCGACATTGAAAAATGCATCAACCAGCAACTCATTGCGGCGTTCACGAAGGCATGCCAAGTAGCGGTTGATCTGCATCTCCGCATCAACGAAGCGTAGAACCTTGAGGCGAGGGTCGGAGGGCAAGGCCAATTCTCCGAATATGCCGATGCCATGGCCTTTGGCAACGGCTTCGCGAACCGCCTCGCCGCTTTCGATATCCATGATTACATCCGGCGTGACCCCCGCGGCGACTGCGGCGGCTTCGAAAGAGCGGCGTGTGTTCGAGCCAACTTCGCGCATCACCATAGGCTGGCCATGCAGTTCCGAGAGTTGGATTTTTTCGCGCTCGGCCCAGGGGTGATCGCAGTCGACGATCGCCACAACATAATGACTGTCGTAGACGCGCGTATGAAGACGGTGGTCCGGGTCATGGTCCGACAGCACACCGACATCGGATTCATAGGCCAAAAGGCTTTTCAACGTTGCCGCGGAATTGCCCGACGAAACCGAAATTTTGACCTTCGGATACTGCTCTCGGAATGTCGTAATCATATCGACGATGAAGAACGGCAACACTGAGGATACTCGGAGATGGCCGGCGCCATAATCGCCGGCCGCCCGCAAAAAGGTTTCCGTCTCGCCAACCACGCCGAACAAGCGCTGGGTGATCTCAAACAGGGACCGGCCCGTGGTGGTCAGCTTGACCTTGCGCTGGGCGCGGTTGAACACCTCGATGCCATAGGTCGCCTCCAGCTCGCGGACCTGCTCGGTGACCGTCGGCTGCGAAACGTTCAATTCCTTCGCCGCTCCGGTAAAGCTGCCGGCCTTGGCGACGGCGTGAAATGAGCGTACCTGCGTATATTTCATCGTAATTTCCTATTGAATAGATAGAATAATAATATTTTTCCTATGATATGTCTTCGCTGACAATAGGGTCAACGGCATCGCGTCGTCGCATGGCCGTCATGACAAGCCCAGGTAGGAGAACCAACAATGTCGAATACACTAGGTAGCTATCAATTCTCCTACGCGGTGATCACGGATACCCACGTCAATTTCGGCGAATTGGAGAGCAATTCCGAGTTTGAGATCAATCAGCGCGCCAATGGCCGATTGCGGCATGTGATCCGAGACCTGAACCATCGCGACGTGGATTTTGTCGTCCACCTGGGCGACATCGTGCACCCGGTCCCAGCGGTGCCGGACCGCTATGAAATGGCGGCCAAGTGTTTCCACCGGCAAGTCGCCGATTTACGCCATCCGCTGCATCTCGTGCCGGGTAATCATGATATCGGCGACAAGCCTATCGTCTGGAGCCCGGGCGCCGTCGCCTGCGACGACTACATCGCGCTTTGGAAGAAAACCTTCGGCCCGAATTATCACGCCGTCGATCATCGGGGCGGCCGGTTTTTCATGATCGATTCTCAAATTATCAACACCGGACTGGCTGCCGAAGCGGAACAAAAGGCTTGGCTGGAAGCCGAAATGGCGGATGCCGCCGAACGCGGCCTGCGTATTTTCATCCATACCCATTATCCAATTTATCTGACGGCGCCGAGCGAGGACGAGCATTTCGACAACCTCGCCGAACCGGGCCGCTCTTGGTTGCTGGGCCTGATGGAACGGCATGGCGCCGAGGCGCAGTTCTCAGGCCACGTGCATAACTTCTGGTTCAACCGGTTCGGCGTCACCAACTGCTACGCGCTGCCGTCGACCGCTTTCGTGCGCCAGGATTATGCCGAGATGTATCGCGCCGCGCCGCTGCCCGGCACCGAAGGCGGGCGCAGCGATCTTGCCAAGCTCGGGTACTTTGTCGTTCAGATTTACGAGCGCGGCCACATCTGCCAATGGGTGAGAACTTTCGGCGCCATCGCCGAACCGGATAGTGCGGACGTTGCGCCGACGGACCAGGTCGCCGCCATTCATCCCATGCAAAACCCACATGGCCGTTTTGGTTTCGACATGCGTCAGAATTGGCTTGAAGAGGTCGAGATCCCGCCGTCGGGCTCCCTCGACGAGTTCGACCGAAAACGCATGCGCAACGATTATGCCTTGATGGCGTTGGTTGAAACGGGGGTCAGGCGGGTACGTATTCCAGCGACCGATCTGCTCGTCCCCGAACATCGCGCGCGGTTGGACGAATGCGCCTGCCTTGGGTTGAAATTCACGCTTTTCTCTTTTGGGGCTCCCGACGAACGTCTGCTGGATTTGGTCAGGAACGCCAAGGGGCTGATCGACACCTGGGAAATCTGCGACACGACGGAAGAATTGCCGCACGTGGTCGATACGGTGCGCGCCACCGTGAAGACGACCGGGATATCGCTGTATCTTTCGCGCATCCGTACCCGGGAGGATCAGGAGAGCGCCGGTGGAAAATATCACCACATGATCGTCCACGGCTTCACCCCCGACGACGACAAACAGATCAAACAGATCGCCGGCCTCGCCGATGTCGATGGATTGGTGTTCCGCATCGAGGGCGCAACCCCACCTTGGCAAGCGGCGCGATCTGCCCTTGCCGCCTGCAGCCGTCATGGCTTAAAGGCGTCTCTGCACATTCGCATGACAAAGGGCCCGCCGGGGCTCAAACAGACCGATGACGACTGGGTCGCGAACCGGATGGCCGAGGCTGTTGCCGCGGCCGCAGCGTTCAAGGAGGTCCGTGTCTACGCCGATACGTTCGCCGATGTCGATCGCGGCTATTACCGTCGGCACGGTGTCGTTGATCGATTTTACAACCCGCGGCCTGGGTTTGAGGTTGTGCGCCAGCTTAGCGCCGCCTTTGCTCAGGTTCGGTCTCTTTCACCGGGCAATGAAGGTGCCGAGGTTTCTTTGATCGGCGACGAGGGACAGCGATTTGAACTCGTTCGCTGGAAATCTCCGATGGGATGGGGAACGGACGCGGCATCCGGCTGGTTCATCGACCTATATACGGGCGATTGTATTCCTGCCAAGCGTAACGCAGATGACGACGTTCAGTTGCTGACAACGTCACCATTAAGTCTGTGGAAATCCGGCTGAGGAGTTGTCTGTGTCCTCGACCAAGGCATGTCGCTGGCGTTCTGCAGACTTATTTGCGCAGATCGATAGATTGACCCAGCGTTCGGCCTCCAATCACCCCCAGTCAGGCCGACCTTCGCTCTTCTTATCGTAGGGGACACGATAGGTGTCCAAGTAGTCGTGGAAGTGCACGGTGGTCTGGCCGTCCATTAATGACACAAGTGCATAGGCTGGCGGTTCGTGGCTTTTCGGCACCACCTCAACGGCATCGAAGTCGAGGGGTACCTGATGGTTCGTTCCACGCAGCGTCGTATAGGGGATTCCCCGCCAGCTTCCGGCGATCGGACGGTGGGCGTGTCCGAAGAAAAGGTGCCGGATGTTGTCATAGTCAGCCAACACCTCACCTATTTTCAGTCCGTCGGCACCAAGCCCAAGCCGGTCGACGGAAGGAATGCCGACATCGAACGGCGGGTGATGCATGAAAAGATAGACATTATGGTCTTCGGACTTCGTCAATGCATAGCGCAACCAATCCAAACGCTTTTTGCAGTAACTACCCCAGCCCTTTCCCTCCTCAACCGTGTCGAGCATCAGGAACTTGCCGGCACTACAGTCGATCTCAAATTGGATGAAGCCATGAGGATCGACCGATATTTCGGGGAACACTGCCTGCATCTCGTCACGACGATCATGGTTGCCGGCGAGCAGGTACACGGGCATCGGCAACTCGGATAAGCAGGTGCGAAGGTCAATATACGCATCCGGATTAGCGGTGTGCGCGAGATCGCCGGTAATCACGCAAAGTTCGGCATCGCCGTGGTTTCGGTTGATGTCTTCGATACAGGCTTCCAAGCGATCATAGGGATTGAGGCCATGGAGCATTTCATCCTTCGGCATAAGATGCGTATCGGTAATCTGAATAAATTTCATTGCCTGCCAAACCGTCGAACTGAACGCCGTTTTCACGGCCCGTAAGTCTCAAGCTTAGTGTTCGGCACGCTGCCGGTCCAGGCGAAGGAATCGCTCCGTGCTCTGTCGGTTTTCGGTTCTGTACAAATAGTTCTGCAAAAAGGTTTTGAGGTAAGAAGCGACCATGGCA
>CAZQPC010000030.1:0-23871 GCA_964595005.1 uncultured Magnetovibrio sp. | reverse complement strand
CACCTTCCACTTCCTCGTGCAGTTGATGGCGGTTGTGATAATGGATGGATAGCCCGAAACCGCGGGCCCGGCGCGCCAGGGCCTGGCCGATGCGCCCCATGCCGACGATGCCCAGGCGTTTGCCGTAAATGCGGTGTCCCAGCATGCCCGTCGGCGACCAGCCGTGCCAATCGCCGCTGCGCAATCGGCGTTCACCTTCCGTCAGGCGCCGCGACACGGCCAACACCAGCCCCATCGTCATGTCGGCGGTATCTTCCGTCAAAACGTCGGGGGTATTGGTCACCGTCATGCCGCGCTGACGGGCCGTGGCCAGGTCGATATGGTCGACGCCGGTGCCGTAGTTGGCGACCAGGCGAAGGTTTTCTCCGGCCTGGGAAAGGACCGCCGCGTCGATGCGGTCGGTCACCGTGGGCACCAAAACATCCGCCGTTTTCGCGGCCTCGATGATATCGGCTTTCGGCATGGGATCGTCGGTCAGATTGAGTTGCACGTCGAACAACTCCATCATCCGCGTCTCAATGGGGTCCGGCAGCTTCCTGGTGACCACAATTCGCGGTTTACTCTGCGCCATCCGTCGCCTCCCTGATGAACGTCCTCCAGGCCATAGCAATCCCCTCTCCCCTTGTCCAGCATCCGTTGGCCAAGCCGGCGCGCCGGACTATAATAAAACCGAATCGCCCGATCACCTCCCGATATGTTCCTCGGAACATGCCGGGACGGTTTTCGCCAAAGGACATGAAGCGCGTGCGCCGAACCATATATCTTTTCAGTTTATTCGCATTGACAATGATCACCTATGGCCCGGTCCTGGCCCAAACCAAAGGCACGGGTCTGCCCTTGCCGCGCTACGTCAGCCTGCGGGCGACCGAGGTCAACATGCGCACCGGACCAGGAGTTCAATATCCCGTCGAATGGGTTTACCGCCGGCAATTCCTGCCCATGGAAGTTATTGCCGAATACGGCACCTGGCGGAAGGTCCGCGACTGGCAGGGCGCCCAGGGATGGGTTCATCAAAGCATGCTGTCGGGGCGGCGCACCTTCGTGGTGACGGAAAAGGTCCGAACCGTGCGGCGCAGCCCGGACACCGGCAGCGGCGGTGTCGCGCGCCTGGAGCCCGGCGTCATCGGCCGCGTCTTAGGGTGCCCGGCGGAATCAACCTGGTGCCGGATCGAGGCGGAGGGCCGGGACGGCTGGCTTCGGCGGGTCGAACTGTGGGGCGTCTACCGCCACGAAATTCTGAAATAGGCCGGCGCCGAAGGTTCCGCTAGTCGCTGAAATCCCCAGCCAGGGCATCGCGGGTGGCGCCCGTGAGCAGCGTCATATGCGGATACTTCTCATGCTCGATCGCCAGCACGGCCCTCACGTCCGCGTCCCGGAACAGAGCTGCTTGATCGTCCGTGAAGGGAAAATGCAGAAACTGAACGGATGACGCCTTGCCGTCCGCCGAGGTGCGGTCCAGGTCTTCTTCGGGCCGGGCCCGCACGATCTGATCGCCAAGCGTCAGCGTCACCGTATCCTCGACACCGCCAAGGCCGGCGAGAAATCTGTCGCGGCGCTCCGCATCGTCGATTTCGAACATCAGCGTGGCGACCAATTCACGGCCCTTCGGAATCAGCGGGTTGTAGGCCGCCAGTTCATCGGCGATCTGTTCCTCGCCGCCGCGTTCGATATGGAGCATTTCATGGATCTGATGCCACATGGTATCGAAGTTTTCGAAATAGAAGGTCGCATCGGGGCCCAGCGAAACACGGCGGGCGCGCTTGATCTCGGTCATGCGGGCGCGGCGTTCACGGCGCACGGCGGCGTAATCGTCGAAGGACATGATGTCGTCGCGGGTGATTTCCGTGCGGGCCGTCATGATGGCATTCTCCGGTCGCGCTCTAAAAGCCGTACGCCCTGGCCAGCAATTGTATCGGATGCTGGGCGGTGCTGACACTGAACGCTTCTCCCAGTTTCTCCATGCCCTGGACGATATGGTCGCGCGCCAGGGGGCATTCGGAAACCACATGACCGCCGTCATTGGCCGCCACGGATTTCGCCGCCTGTCGGGCCACCGGCTTGCCAACCTTCAAGCCGACCTCGAAATTCTCTTTCATGATCCCCCAGGACCCGCCGTGGCCGGAGCACCGTTCGATGACGGTGATCTCCGTCTCAGGGATCAGGCGCAACATCTCGGCGCCTTTCTGACCCATGTTCTGGGCCCGGGCATGGCAGGCGACATGCATGGTGACGCCGCCTTCCAGGGGCTTCATGCCATCCGCCATCCCTTCCGTCTTGGCGACGGAGACGATGTATTCGGTGATGTCCGACGTGGCGGCGCCGAGACGTTTGATGGCCTCGTCGCCGGGCGCGATCAACGGCCATTCGAATTTCAGCATCAACGCACAGGACGGCACCAGGGCGATCACGTCATAGCCCTTGTCAATCCAAGGCATGAGATCGGCGCTGGTCTGCTTGGCGGCGGCGGCGACCGCCGCGATGTCACCTTGCTCCAATTGCGGCATGCCGCAGCAGCGCGGATAGACAACTTCCGTCTCGACCCCGTTCTTGGCCAGAACCGCCTGAGCCGCGGTGCCGATATCGGGGTTGTTGTAGTTGGCGAAACAGGTCGCGTAGAGGACTGCCTTGCGGCCATGAGCCGGCGCATCCGCGGCGACGGCCGGCGTCAGGGCGGCGCGCGCTTCGAAGGTCTTGCCGTGAAACGCCGGCAACACGGCGTCGCGATGCACGCCCAAAACACTTTCCATCACCGGCCGGGTCAGGTGATTGCCGCATTTGCTGGCCCAATTGGCCAGACCCGGCGCCAGGGCCGCCAACTTGCCATTGCGGTCGGTCTTGGTCAGTTGCTTGACACCAAAAGGCACGCCCGCCGTGTTCGCGTCAACGGCGCGGGCACGCAGCATCAAATGCGGAAAATCGATGTTGAATTCATGCGGCGGCACGTAGGGGCATTTGGTCATGTAGCACATGTCGCACAGCGTGCAGGCGTCGACCACCGGCTTGAAATCGGCACTGTCCACCGTATCCAGTTCCCCGGATTGGGATTCATCAATGAGATCAAACAGGCGCGGGAAGCTGTCACAGAGATTGAAACACCGGCGGCAGCCGTGGCAGACGTCGAATTGCCGACGCAATTCGGCGTCCAGCTTTTGCTGGTCTTGGAAGTCCGGGTCCTGCCAGGGTATGGGATGGCGCTCGGGTGCGCCCAGGCTGCCCTCGCTCATGGCGCCCTCCGTCAATTGATACCGCGCGGCGAAAGGAACGACGGGGGACCCAAGCGTGCCCCCCGCGTTCGTCTAATGGTAAGGCTTGGCGCTTCAATCCATCGTGTCGAGAGCCTTCTGGAAGCGCCCGGCGTGGGATTTTTCGGCTTTCGCCAGGGTTTCGAACCAATCGGCGATCTCATCAAAACCTTCGTCGCGGGCCGACTTGGCCATACCCGGATACATATCAGTGTACTCATGCGTTTCGCCGGCGATGGCCGCCTTCAGGTTGTCCGACGTCCCGCCAATGGCCAGCCCGGTGGCCGGATCGCCGGTTTCTTCGAGAAATTCCAGGTGACCGTGGGCGTGACCCGTTTCGCCTTCGGCGGTGGAACGGAACACGGCGGCGACATCGTTATAGCCTTCGATGTCGGCCTTTTGGGCGAAATAGAGGTAACGGCGGTTGGCCTGGGATTCACCGGCAAACGCGGCCTTTAAATTTTCTTCGGTTTTCGTGCCTAGCAAACTCATGACTAAATCTCCCTGTTGGGTCCGATGGGTCGAGAAATGAAAAAACGAAGGCGACAGCCTCAGGTCTCTCGCCCGGGACTGTCTCCAGTGTCTTCAATATGCGGAATGAATGCTTGTGAGTCAAGTACATTTAATCTCTTCTAAAGAAGAGAATAAGTAATTGATTATATTACGTAACTATAACCGAACGACGACATCCACACGTTTGATGGATTGACCTTCCGGTGCCTTGGGAAGTTTCGAGACGACGATTTCGTCGCCGGGAATATCCTCCAGGCGGTTTGTGCCTTCGAAGAAGAAGTGATGATGGTCGGCCGTGTTGGTATCAAAATAGCAGCGCTGGGAATCGACCACGATTTCGCGCAGCAAGGCCGCCTCGGTGAACTGATGGAGGGTGTTGTAAACCGTCGCCAGCGAGACCCGGATCGAAGCCTCCTGGGCATCCGCATGCAGGCTTTCCGCCGTCACGTGGCGATGTCCGCCTTCGAACAACAATTTCGCCAGGGCGATGCGTTGCCGCGTCGGCCGCAGTCCCGCTGTACGAAGCTTCTCAATCACGTGGCTAAATGGCCTGGCGTCCATCGTGACTTCCCATCCTTTGACAATTCGATATCGCCGCAAACGGCGGCAAACAACTATATGCAACGTCAACCGCGACCGGTATGACCTACATCAAATCCCTACTATTTGTATGGAAAATAGGTATGCCCGCCGGAAAAATCAACAGTTTAAATAGAACTTGTCTAAACCAGCCGGCCAGTCAGCTTCGGTTTTCCGCAAACGACATGCCGATGGCGTTATAGCCGCTGTCGATATGGTGAATTTCGCCGGTCACGCTGCGCGACAAATCCGACAGCAGATAGAGCGCGCCGCCGCCGATATCTTCTTGCTGCAACGTCCGGTTCAGGGGAGCCACTTCCTGGGAGCGCCGCAGAATTTCGCGGGCCCCGCCGATGGCGCTGCCCGCCAAGGTCCGCATGGGGCCGGCCGAGATACCGTTGACCCGGATATCCTGGGGGCCCAGGTCGTTAGCCAGGTATTTAATGCTGGCTTCCAAGGCCGCCTTGGCGACCCCCATGACGTTGTAATTGGGCATGACCTTTTCGGCGCCATAGAAACTGAGGCTGAGGAGACTGCCGCCGTTGCGCATCAGCCCGGCCGCATGGTGGGCGACGGCGGTGAACGAATAACACGACACATCCAGGGTGCGGCGGAAGTTTTCCTGGCTGGTGTCCACGTATCGGCCCTTCAGTTCTTCCTTGTCCGAATAGGCGATGGCATGGACGACGAAATCCAGGCCGTCCCATTGGGCCGCGATGCCATCGAAGACGTTACCCAATACGGCCATATCCTCGACATCGCAATGCTGGACCAGATCGGAGCCGACCTGTTCGGCCAGCGGCCGGACGCGGCGTTCCAAGGCATCGCCTTGATAGGTGAAGGCCAGTTCCGCGCCATGTTGATGCAGGGCCTGGGCAATCCCCCAGGCAATGGAGTTGTGATTGGCAACGCCCATAATCAGGCCGCGCTTGCCGGCCATCAAGGGACCGGGGACGGTGCCTTGCCAATCGTCGTTATCGGATTTCAATGAATCGGGCATCTTCCACTTTCCAGGCACCGGGCCGATGTAGCCTCGGCTATTGTTGGTAGCGGCTGAAGGCCAGCGTTGCGTTGGTGCCGCCGAAACCGAAGCTGTTGGACAGCACACAATTGAGACCGGCGTTATCGATGCGTTCCGTGACGATATCAGCATCGCCGGCGTCCGGATCGAGGGTATCTACATTGGCCGAAGCGGCGATAAAATCGTTCTCCAGCATAATCAGCGAATAGATCACCTCATGCACGCCCGTGGCGCCCTGCGAATGGCCGGTCAGCGACTTGGTTGACGAGATCTTCGGCCGATGGGCACCGAAGACTTCCTGGATCGCCTTGACCTCGACCGTATCGCCGACAGGTGTCGACGTGCCGTGGGCGTTGATATAATCGACAGTCGTGTTGCCAAGGCCCTGCATCGCCATGCGCATGCAGCGCATGCCGCCCTCACCGGAAGGCGCGACCATGTCGACGCCGTCCGAGGTGGCGCCGTAGCCAACAACTTCGCCGTAGATCTTGGCGCCCCGCGCCTTGGCGTGTTCCAATTCTTCAAGCACCACAACGCCGCCGCCGCCAGCAATAACGAAACCGTCGCGCTGGACATCGAAGGGCCGGGATGCACGCTCCGGGGTGTCGTTGAACTTCGATGAAAGCGCCCCCATGGCATCGAACAGCACGGTCAGCGTCCAATGCACTTCTTCGCCGCCGCCGGCGAACACGACGTCCTGCTTGCCCCATTGGATCAGTTCGGCGCCATTGCCAACGCAATGAGCGCTGGTGGCACAGGCGGACGATATGGAATAGCTGAGGCCGCGCATGTGAAACGCGGTCGAAATATTGGCGGAATTTGTTGAACACATGGCCTTCGGAACCGCGTAAGGTCCAATGCGCTTGGCGCTCTTTTCACGCGCCGTGTCGGCAGCGGTTACCAGCGCCGAGGTGGACGGCCCACCGGAGCCCATGACCAGCCCCGTGCGTTCATTCGACACGTCGGCGTCGGTCAAACCTGCATCGGCGATGGCCTCGCGCATGGCCACATAATTGTAAGCCGCGCCGTCGCCCATAAATCGCCTGAGCTTACGATCGATCAAATTGTCCATGTCGATCTGCGGTGCGCCGTGGACATGTGAGCGAAACCCGCGATCGGCGTATTCCTCACTGAAGGAAATCCCGGACCGTCCCGTCTGCAGGGAGTCCAAAACCTCTTCCTTATTATTTCCGATGCATGAGACGATCCCCATGCCGGTTACTACGACGCGTCGCATGGCACCTTCCTCAAGTTTCTGCATCTTCCGTGAATAGGGTGACTTTCATACCCTCAGCCACATAAGCCACGGTCCCGTCGACAAGCATTTTGCCGTCGGCGATCCCGAGCGTAATCTTGCGGCTCATAACGCGCTTGATATCGACAACGAAGGACACAAGCGAAGCTGTCGGTTGCACCTGCTCCGTGAACTTGACAGCACCGACGCCAAGCGCCCGGCCGCGCCCAGGCGCGCCGGTCCAACCGAGGAAGAATCCAACCAATTGCCACAAGGCATCCAGGCCGAGGCAGCCGGGCATCACCGGATCACCTTGAAAATGACAGGAGAAAAACCAAAGGTCGGGCTTGATGTCCAATTCCGCTGTCACCTGGCCCTTGCCATAGGTGCCGCCATCCTGGGTAATTGCAGTGATCCGGTCGAACATGAGCATCGGCGGCAGCGGCAGTTGCGCGTTGCCGGGGCCGAAAAGTTCGCCACGCCCGCAGGACAGGAGCTCCTCGTAGGTGAATCTGTTCTGTTGGGTCAAAAGCCTGGCACCTTCCCTCTTCCGGTGATGCTCACCATACCTATGCAGGTACGCGCGACATCGCAAATTATGTCATCGTTCTTATATCGTACCCGTCCGCGAAAGACGATGCCATCTTTCCAAAAAAAAAGGCGGCCCCGAGCTTACCCGGAGGCCGCCAATTTGGTCTGTTCAGAGACCGCGCGGTCTAGCCGCGGGCCCGTTCGCCCTTCGGCTTGACCTGGTCGGAGATATCATCTCCGGTTTCCTGGTCGACCATCCGCATGGACAGCTTGACCTTGCCGCGGTCATCGATGCCGATCAGCTTGGCCTTCACCATGTCACCTTCCTGGATGATATCGGTGACCTTGCCGACCCGATGGTCGGCCAGTTCGGAGATGTGAACCAGACCGTCCTTAGCACCCATGTAATTCACGAAGGCGCCGAAATCGACAATCTTGACGACCTTGCCGTCATAAATTTTGTTGATTTCCGGTTCCGCCGTCAGGCCCTTGATCCAATCAATGGCCTGCTGCATGGCGGCGCCGTCAACAGCCGCCACCTTGACCGTGCCATCGTCGTCGATGTCAACCTTGGTGCCGGTGGTCTCGCAAATTTCACGGATCATCTTGCCACCCGGTCCGATAACGTCGCGGATCTTGTCCTTGTTGATGATGATTGTCTCGATACGCGGTGCGTGTTGAGAGACACCTTCCCGTGCCGATGTCAGGCCCTTGGCCATCTCGTCCAGGATATGCAGGCGGCCGTCGCGGGCCTGGGCCAGGGCAACCTCCATGATCTCCTTGGTGATCGAGGTGATCTTGATATCCATCTGCAGGGACGTGATACCGGCCTGCGTGCCGGCCACCTTGAAGTCCATGTCGCCCAGGTGATCCTCGTCGCCGAGGATATCCGAGAGCACGGCGAAACCGTCGTCCTCCTTGATCAGGCCCATGGCGATCCCGGCAACCGGGTTGGACAGCGGCACCCCGGCGTCCATCATCGACAAGGACGTTCCGCAGACCGTTGCCATACTGGACGAGCCGTTCGATTCGGTGATTTCCGATACCACACGGACCGTATAGGGGAAGTCCAACTTCTCCGGCATCAACGGATGCACGGCCCGCCATGCAAGCTTGCCGTGACCAACTTCACGCCGGCCGGTGAACCCGAAACGGCCGGCTTCACCCACCGAATAGGGCGGGAAGTTGTAGTGCAGCATGAAGTGCTGGCGGTAATCTTCAGCCAGGCCATCGATGATCTGCTCATCTTGGCCGGTCCCCAGCGTCGTCACGACGATGGCCTGGGTTTCGCCGCGGGTAAACAGCGCCGAGCCATGGGCCCGGGGCAGAATGCCGACTTCCACATCGATCTGACGGACCGTCTTGGTGTCGCGGCCATCGATGCGCACGCCAGTGTCGAGAATGTCGCGGCGAACGATGTCGGATTCCAGTTTCTTCAGGATGTCGCCGAGAATGGCACCGACCAGATCCTGATCCTGCGATTCATCGGCTTCCAGGGCGGCAACCACGTCGGCTTTGGCGGCAGAAATCTTTTCCTGGCGCGCCTGCTTGACGGTTTCCTTGTAGGCGTCGCGCAGCGGGCCTTCACCCAGTTCCTTGACCTTGGCGGCCAAGGCGTCCTTGCCTTCCGGCGCCGCCGGCAGATCGACCGGTTCCTTGGCGCAGGCCTCGGCCAGTTCGATGATCGCCTGGATCACCGGCTGGAAGGCTTCGTGGCCAAAGGTGACGGCGCCCAGCATGATTTCTTCGGAAAGCTCACTGGCTTCCGATTCGACCATCAGCACACCTTCATTGGTACCGGCCAACATCAGTTCCAGTTGGCTGTCGGCCATCTCATCCAAGGTCGGGTTGAGGATGTATTCGCCATCCTTGTAACCGACCCGGCAGCCGCCGATGGGACCCATGAACGGCAGACCGGAAATGGTCAACGCGGCAGACGCGGCAATCATCGCCGGCACGTCCGTTTCGTTTTCCTGGTCGTGGGAAAGCACTTGGGCAATGACCTGGGTCTCGTTCTTGAAGCCTTTTACGAACAGCGGCCGGATGGGCCGGTCGATGAGGCGCGAGACCAGGGTTTCCTTTTCCGTCGGACGGCCTTCGCGTTTGAAAAACCCGCCGGGAATTTTGCCCGCGGCATAGGCCTTCTCAACGTAGTGAACAGTCAGGGGAAAGAAATCCAGATGCGGTTTCGGCTTCCTTTCGCCGACGACGGCGCACAGCACCGTCGATTCACCATAGGTGACCATGACGGCGCCATCGGCCTGACGGGCAACCTTTCCGGTTTCAATAATCAGGGGGCGTCCGCCCCAGTCAATTTCCTTACGAAATTCTTTGAACATAACTTCTATATCCTCTCGTGCGTACGTGTATTTCCCGCGTACGTCACCGCGGGCCCGATGCCCGACGGCGTTGGGGGGTAAAATTTTTGATTCACCCCGGTCCGCCCCTTGGTCCGGCCGGCCGAACGCCGGTGGATTTTCGGATGCGGTAGAACCGACGTCATTGGACGCCGGCCATCTTCAGTTGTTAACGGTTCACGTTAACGGCGCAGGCCGAGTCTCTTGATCAGGTCCTCATAGCGTGCGTTGTCCTTGTTCTTGACGTAGTCAAGAAGCCGGCGGCGTTGTCCGACCATCATCAAAAGTCCGCGCCTGGAATGGAAATCCTTCTTATGGGTCTTCAAATGATCCGTCAGATTGGTGATGCGTTCCGAAAGGATCGCCACCTGGACTTCCGGGGAACCTGTGTCCCCCTCTTTTTGCGAATACTCAGTGATGAGCTCCGACTTTCGTTCTGCAGTTATCGACATCGTCTACTCCATATCTTACCTAGTGGTTCATGACCCGAACGGGGTGTATGCCCCCGTCGGCGATTCTTGCCAGAGCCACAAGCCGCCCCTCAGACATGGCGCACACGGTGTCGCCTTGTTCGATGTCCTTGAAGGGGGACCGGCTGGCCACGGGCAAGACCGAAACGGACTGTCCGTGCTTGAGCCTCTGGGCTTCCTGTATGGTCAAGGCCAGTGCCGGGATGTCGGCCAGCACGGTCTCAACGGGCAACAGGAGGCCCGAATCGGGCGCAATATGCCCCAGTGATTCTATTTTATCCAGCGAAATCGCATGCGCCTCGTGGAACGGTCCGACAGCGGTACGGCGCAACCACCCGGTGTGGCCGACAGTGCCAAGGGCGCGCGCCAGGTCACGGGCCAGAGCGCGGACATAGGTGCCCTTGCCGCAGGTCACCGAAAACTCCGCCGTATCCGGATCGTCCATGGCAAGCAGTTGGAAATCCTCAATCCAGACGCCGCGCGGTTCCAGTTCCACGGGGGCATCCTGGCGGGCCAGTTCATAAGCCCGGCGGCCATCCACCTTGATCGCTGAAAATCGCGGCGGCACTTGAATGACATCGCCGACAAAAGCCGGCAGAGCGGCAACAATGTCGCGTTCCGTCGGGCGGTGGGTGTGGGTTTCGGCGACCTCGCCCTCCGTGTCGTCGGTCGTCGTGGCTTCGCCCCAACGGACCGCAAACCGGTAGGTCTTGGTACCGTCCATGGCGTAGGAGACGGTTTTCGTCGCCTCGCCAAAGGCAATGGGCAGGATCCCCGTCGCCGTCGGGTCCAAAGTCCCGCCATGGCCGGCCTTGGCCGCGTCAAATGCCCGGCGCACCCGGTTGACGGCGTTCGATGAACTGATGCCGGCGGGCTTGTCCAGGTTCAGCCAGCCATGGACGGGCTGGCCCTTGCGTCTACGCCCCATCGCCGGTCTCTTCATCTGGCTCACCGCCATCCGCGGCACCGGCGTCGTGTTCCAGATCGCGGGCAACCAACGGGTTGCGCAGCAGGTTGTCGATGTGCAGGGCCTCGTCAAAGGTCCTGTCGGCGCTGAAAGTGAGACGTGGGGCGTGGCGCAACTGCACCTTCTCGGCCAGGCAGCGGCGCAGATAAGGTGCCGCCCGGCTCAGGCCTTCCAGCACCCGGTCCGTAACCGCCGTGTCACCGCCAAGCGGCACCACGTACACGGTGGCATTCTTCAAGTCCGGGCTTGAGCGCACCTCGGTGACGGTGATCGGCGTGTCCTGTACGGCGGGATCGTGCAATTCGCCACGCTCCAGCAATTCCGACAGGGCATGGCGCAATTCCTCGCCGACACGCAACTGGCGTTGGCTGGGGGCCTTGGCACGGCCTTTCGACATGTGTTTGGACTCCGTGAAGGCGCGCGCCTTAAAGCTCGCGCGCCACTTCCTCGACCTCAAAGCACTCGACGCGGTCACCGATCTTCAGGTCCTGATAATTGGCGAAGGCCATGCCGCATTCCGTGCCCTTGACTTCGTTGACGTCGTCCTTGAAGCGCTTCAACTGAGACAGATCGCCTTCGTGAATGACCAAATCGTCGCGGATCAGGCGTACCTTGGCGCCGCGTTTGACCAGGCCTTCGGTGACCAGGCAACCGGCAACCTTGCCGACTTTCGAGACATTGAAGACCTCGCGGATTTCCGCGTATCCCAGGAAGGTTTCGCGAATTTCCGGCGCCAGCATACCCGACAGAGCCTGCTTCAGATCGTCGGTGACGTTGTAGATGATCGAATAGTAACGGATGTCGACGCCGTCGCGCTTGGCCATCTCACGGGCCTGGGCATTGGCGCGCACGTTGAAAGCGATGATCCAGGCGTCCGAGGCCCGCGCCAAGGTCACGTCGGATTCATTGATGCCGCCGACGGCGGCGTGCAGAATCTGCACTCGAACCTCGTTCGTGGACATTTTCTCAAGCGCGCCGCAGATCGCTTCCAAGGAACCGTGCACATCAGACTTGATGACGACAGGCAGGGCTTCCGCCTCACCTTCCTTGATCTTTTCGAACATCTGCTCAAGCGTGCCGCGGGCTGTCGCCGTGGCGGCGGCGTCCTTCTGGCGGCGCTGGCGGAACTCACTGACCTCGCGGGCCCGGCCGTCGTTTTCGACGACGTTGACCTCATCACCGGCTTCGGGGGTACCGTTCAGGCCCAGCACTTCAACCGGCACCGACGGCCCGGCTTCCGTGACATTGCCGCCGTGCGAATCGAGCATCGCCCGGACGCGGCCCGATTCACTGCCGGCAACGAAGATATCGCCGACGCGCAATGTGCCGCGCTGTACGAGAACCGTGGAGACGGAGCCGCGGCCCTGCTCCATTTTCGATTCGATCACCACCCCTTCGGCGGGCCGTTCCGCGTTGGCCTTCAACTCCAGCAATTCGGACTGCAAAACAATCGCTTCTTCCAGCTTGTCCAGGTTGGTCTTTTTCAGGGCCGAAACTTCAACCGCCTGAACCTCGCCGCCGACCTCTTCGACCTGCACATCGTGCTGCAACAGTTCCGTCCTTACGCGGCCGGCATCTGCGTCCGGCTTATCCATCTTGTTGATCGCCACGATGATCGGCACCTCGGCGGCCTTGGCGTGGTGAATGGCTTCGATGGTCTGCGGCATGATGCCGTCATCGGCGGCCACACAGAGCACCACGATGTCCGTCACCTGGGCACCGCGCGAGCGCATCTCCGTGAACGCCGCGTGACCAGGGGTGTCGATGAACGTAATTTTATCGCCGGACGAAATCTCCACCTGATAGGCGCCAATATGCTGGGTGATGCCGCCGGCTTCATGGGCCGCCACATCGGTCTCGCGGAGCGCATCCAACAGGGACGTCTTGCCATGATCGACATGGCCCATGACGGTCACGACGGGGGCCCGATGGCCCAGGTTGTCGTCGGAATCCTGATCACCTTTGAGGCCGATTTCCACGTCCGATTCGGAAACCCGCTTCAACCGATGGCCAAACTCGGCGACCACCAATTCCGCCGTATCGGCATCGATGGTCTGGGCCGCGGTGACCATGACATCCATACCCATCAGGGTCTTGATGACATCGGCGGTGCGGGTCGCCATGCGGTTCGCCAGTTCCTGAACGGTGATGGATTCCGGCACGACCACTTCGCGGACGATGGTCTGGCCTTCGATGCGGGTCTGCTGGCTTTTCTGGCGTTCGCGTTCCAGTTTGCGTTTGTACTGGGCGACACTGCGCTGACGTTCCTCCTGTTCCTCCAGGGCTTCGGAGATGGTCAGCTTGCCGGGACGGCGCTTTGGTTCGCCGCGCCGCGAAGGCGTCGTCGGACGACGCTCGCCGCGCACGCCCTTCTTGCCGCGGCCGCGGGCTTCGGACGCCTCGTCGGCCTCGTCGGCACGGGCCGGGCGGACCCGGGATTTGGGCACTTCCTTGTCCGCGGTCGGTGCCTCGGCAACCGGATCGGGAACGTCTTCGGGGACTGCCTCTTGTTCTTGGTTTTGCTCAGCCTTTGCGCCGGCTTCGGCCAGCTCGGCGGCTTCCGCGGCAGCCGCCTCGCGGGCGGCGGTATCACGTTCCGCCGCTTCCTTGCGTTCTACGTCGTATATCTTGGCTTCTTCCAGGGCGCGCTGGCGGGCGGCCTTTTCTTCTTCCGTCAGCGTCCGGGCAGGTTTCTCGTCAACCACCGGTGCGGTCACCAGTTCCGGTTCAGGCGCTTGTTCAAGGATTTCTTCGATTTCTTCGGACGGAACGGGCGCCTTCACCTCGGCCATGCGGCCGCCGGAATCGAGCGCGAACGTCCGCTTCGTCTTGCGCTCCACCTGGACCATCTTTGAGCGGCCATGCGAGAAGCTCTGGCGAACGGCGCCCGATTCGATGGTCTTCTTAAGCTCCAGCTTACCCGGCCGGGCCAGGCTGAGCTTGCCGCTCTCGTTCTTTTCCGTGGTCTCGCTCATCTAACTCGTTCCAATCCTTAACCCTATGTCGTCTAACAAGTCACCTTGCCAGGCGAACAACCTGGGCATGAATACAATTCCTCAAGCCGCCGCCGGTAACGACCGCAGCCCGGCCAAACGGCCAAGTTCGCGGGCCAAACGGTCGGCCATTCGTCCAGGTTCAACCAGGGCATGGACGATCCGTTCACGACCCATAACCAAACCCAATTCATCGCCCGTCAAGGCCTCCGCCACCGGCACGTCCGGCGCCATTTCCGTGACCTTCTTGCGGCTTTCAGGGGCACCGTCCGTGGCCGCCAACAACAGACCACCAACACCGCCATCCAACCGCCGCCGCACCTCATCGAAACCGATGGTCAGCAAACCCGATCGGCGCGCCAGTTGCAGCAGTTCGATGCAACGCCGCGCCAACAGGCCCTCAACCCGATCGGCCAAATCCGCGTCCGCGGTGACCTGACGGCGCGCCCGCTTGGCAAACAGGTTGCGGGTGCAGGCCGTATGTATCATATCGCGTTCCGCGCTCAACCATAATCCCCGGCCCGGAAGTTTCTCATCCAGGTCGGGAACGGCTGTCGCGTCGGGGCCTATGACAAATCGCACCATTTGTTCCTTCGGCTTCTTCTCACCACTTGCAATGCACGTTCGCTGGCCCTCGGCGTCGGTCGCCGCTGTATCCTGTTCTGTCTGCGGCATGGCGAAGGGCCACTCCGTTGCTAGTCTTCTATTCCGTTGCCGGTTTGGCGGCGGTTTCGGCTACGGCGTCGTCGAGACCTTCGCCGGCCGCGTCAGCCACCTCACCTGAGGCTTCGTCACCCGCTTCATCCCCGGCTTCATCCGAGTTTTCAGCCTCCGGCGTATCTTCATCGGCGAACCAATGCGCCCGGGCCGCCATGATGATCGCGTTGGCGCCATCCATGGACAAACCTTCGCCTTCGATCAGTTCCAGCAATTCGTCGCCGGCCAGGTCGGCCAGATCGTCGCGGGTCTTGATGTCTTTTTCGCCAAGTTTCACGACAATGCTGGGGCTGACGCCCTCGACAGCCGCCAAGTCGTCATCGACGCCCAATTCGACACGCCGGCGGTCCAGTTCCTCATCACGGGTCTGCAGGAAGGCCCGTGCCCGGACCCGCAGTTCCTCGGCCACGTCTTCATCGAACCCTTCGATCACCAGCAGGTCATCAATGGGCACGAAAGCAACCTCCTCAACCGACGAGAATCCTTCGGTCACCAACAGGTGGGCGATCACGTCGTCCACATCGAGGGCTTCCACAAACATCTTTGAGCGTTCCTGGAATTCCGTCTGGCGGCGTTCCGATTCCTCGGCTTCCGTCAGGATATCGATGTCCCATCCGGAAAGTTGCGAGGCCAGACGCACGTTTTGCCCGCGTCGGCCGATGGCCAGGCTCAGTTGGTCATCAGGCACCACCACTTCGATCTTGTTCTTGTCCTCATCCAACACCACCTTCGCCACCTCGGCCGGGGCCAAACCGTTGACGATGAAGGTGGCCGGATCGTCCGACCACTGGATGATGTCGATCTTTTCGCCCTGCAGTTCGCCAACCACGGCCTGCACCCGTGAGCCGCGCATGCCGATGCACGGTCCGACCGGGTCGATGGAGGAATCATGGGACAGCACGGCGATCTTGGCACGCGAGCCCGGATCCCGGGCGACGGACTTGATCTCAATGACACCGTCGTAAATTTCCGGTACTTCCTGGGCGAACAGCTTCGCCATGAACTGCGGATGGGTGCGCGACAGGAAGATTTGGGGGCCACGCGTTTCTTCGCGTACGTCGACAATATAGGCGCGCACCCGGTCGCCGTTGTTGAAGTGTTCGCGGGGGATGCACTCATCGCGGCGCAACAGGGCCTCCGCACGGCCCAGGTCGACAACCACGTTGCCGTATTCAATACGCTTCACCAAGCCGTTAACGATTTCGCCGATGCGGTCCTTGTATTCACCATATTGGCGGGTGCGTTCGGCTTCGCGAACTTTCTGGACGATGACCTGCTTCGCCGTCTGCGCGGCGATGCGGCCGAAATCGATGGGCGGCAGGGGATCGACCAGGAAATCGCCGGCCGCGGCGTCTTCCTTCTTGCTGCGCGCCGCGTCGAGGTCCATTTGGGTCAATTCGTTTTCGACCAGGTCCGGTGATTCCATGACCTCGACGTAACGGGCCAGCGAGATGGCGCCCGATGACCGGTCGATGTGCGCCCGGATGTCGTGTTCGTGGCCATATTTTGAGCGGCCCGCCTTCTGGATTGCCTGTTCCATGGCATCCAGGACCTCGTCGCGCTCAATGCCTTTGTCGCGCGCCACCGTCTCCGCCACCTGAAGAAGTTCGGGGCGTGAATTAAAGGCTTCCGTTTCCATCGCAGCTTCGCTCATCGTCTTATCACTTCCTTGTTTTCCCGCGGTTCCTTGCGCCCTCGCCAGGAAATTAATGTCGTCAATCAGTTCTGGTCCTGTGCCGCCAGCATCTCGTCGCTGACCAAAAGTTTGGCCCGGCGGATTTCCGGGTAAGGAATCGTCATCTCCTGGCCATCTACCGAGATACTCACCGTTTCGCCGTCGACCCCGCCAAGGCGGCCGCGGAATCGCTTGCGGCCATCGACGGCCTGGGTGGTATCAATGCGGGCTTCGAACCCGGCGAACCGCACGAAGTCACGAAGCTTGACCAAAGGCCGATCAAGGCCCGGCGAACTCACTTCCAGGGTGTAGGCACCGTTGATGGGGTCGTCCACGTCAAGGATCGCCGAAACGGCGCGGCTGATCGAGGCGCAATGATCGACGGTCATGACGTCGCCTTTCAAAGGTTCAGCCATGATTTGTAACCGCGGATTGTGGTCCCCGGAAAGTTCAATGCGGACAACTTCGAAGCCGAGGTCATGGACCGCCGGTTCGATGATTTCCTCAATCCGTTTTTCCAACTGCAATGCCATTTATCCGCCAATTTCCCGGCAATTCCCTAGGGTCGCTGGACCGGCATGGTTAACCGGCAATCACCTCCGCCGGAAATAGCCTCTGGATAACAAAAAAGGCGGGCAAAAAGCCCACCTCATCAATTCCATTCCAGGGGACCATCCCAGTGGCGGAGCTAACGAGTTGCATCGAACGTTTGATGCGGGGCCTCATATATACCCACATGCCCTCCTTGGCAAGGGGTCAGGCGGGTTTGGAAGGGCTCTCGTCTGACCGGCGAAAGTTTAGATAAACGGGTTCATATCCCTTCGCGCGGGCCTTTCGCTCGTAGCGGGTCTCAATCCAATCCTCGGGCCGCAGGGCCCAATCTTGAGGACGACGGGCCGGCCAATCAAATCGCGCCTCACGCAGCACCCGTTCCAGGGTCCATGAGGCAAACTCTGTTTGATCGGTGGCGAACCGTAATTCGCCACCGGGCCGCAACACCCGGGCGAACGCGGCCAGGTTTTCGGATGCCGTGACACGCCTGCGGTGGTGGCGCGCCTTCGGCCAGGGATCACTGAACAGAATATAGAGACGCCCCAATGAGGCCGCTGCCAGCCGGGGCAGCAAAAGCCGGACGTCGTCATCGAACAGGCGGACGTTCTCAAGACCCTTGGCCTGGTGCATGGCCAGGAACGAGGCGACGCCGTTGATATAGGGCTCACATCCGATAAATCCGACTTCCGGATGCGCCGCCGCCTGACCGGCCAGATGCTCGCCGGCGCCGAAGCCGATTTCCATCCAGATATCGCGAACCCGGCCGCCGAACAAGGCCGGCAGGTCGTTCAAATCGTCCGTGGCACCGAGGCGCAGCGCCGGCAGGCAATCTGCCATCAGGCGCTGTCGGGCATCAGTCAGCTTGCGGCCTGTGCGGCGGCCGTACCAACGTTGATCTTTACGGATTTCTGCGCCCGTCAACTTTCCCGTCAACTTTTCCGTTAATTGGCACCGAAGGCCGACTTCAGGTCGTCGACCAGATCCGTGCGCTCCCACGAGAACCCGCCATCCGCGTCGGGCTCGCGGCCGAAATGACCGTAGGCGGCCGTGCGGGCGTATATGGGACGGCTCAACTGCAAATGTTCACGGATGCCGCGCGGGCTCAAATCGACCATTTCCTGCAACACCGACGACAGTTTCGCCTCATCCACCTGAGCCGACCCGTTGGTGTCGATCAACACGGATAAAGGCTTCGAAACGCCGATGGCATAGGCGACCTGGATGGTGCATTGATCGGCAAGGCCGGCGGCAACCACGTTCTTCGCCACATAGCGCGCCGCATAGGCGGCCGAGCGATCGACCTTGGTCGGGTCTTTCCCCGAAAAGGCACCGCCGCCGTGGGGTGCGGCACCGCCGTAGGTGTCGACGATGATCTTGCGGCCGGTCAGACCGGCGTCGCTGTCCGGGCCGCCGATGACAAATCGGCCCGTCGGGTTGACGTAAAATTCGTCCTCGGGGCACATCCAGCCCTCGGGCAGGACATCCATCACGAAAGGCCGCACGATCTCGCGGACATCGTCCTGGGAAAGCTCTTCCGCATGCTGGGTCGAGACGACAATGGAGCTGGCGCCAATTGGTTGGCCATCAACATATTTCAGCGTCACCTGGCTTTTTGAATCGGGACCCAGACCGGGGGTTTGGCCGGCGTGGCGGGCGTCGGCCATGCGGCGCAGAATATCATGGGAAAACTGGATCGGCGCAGGCATCAAGGCTTTCGTTTCGCGGCAGGCATAACCAAACATCAATCCCTGGTCGCCGGCGCCTTCATCCTTGTTGCCGGCGGCATCAACACCTTGCGCGATATCCACCGACTGCAGGTGGACGTGGACCTGAACGTCGGATTTTTCCCAGTGGAAGTTGTCCTGGTCGTAACCGATATCCTTGATCGCCTGGCGGGCGACCTGCTCCAACTGATCATTGGAAACGTTTTCGGCGCAACGGCTCTCACCGGCCAACACGATCAGGTTCGTGGTCACCAAGGTTTCAACGCCGGAGCGCGCGTTGGCGTCGGCGGCAAGATAGGTGTCGACCACGGCATCTGAAATGCGGTCGCAAATCTTGTCCGGGTGTCCCTCAGACACGGATTCACTGGTGAATAAATAAGAGCCGTTTTTCAAGATCGAATCCCTCCGCTCGGGGTTGGCGGCGGCGCGCCGCGAAAAAATGTCGCGATAAATGGAGGGCCGGGCCACTTAGTGCCTTTTTTTACGTGGTGGCAAGTAGGGGAAATCCGTCCACGCCCGGCCGCCTGTCGGCGACGGAGCGCTTTGTTACAGTCTTTGGTGCAGGCGTCAAGAGAATTTGCCGTCAGCGCCCGGCGGCAAGGCCGCCGCCGTTATTCATTGGGCCGGGCCAACAACTTGGTCAAATCGAACAGGCACTGACGAACGGTGGGATCTTCGATCCGAAAGTAGGCACGAACCAACTCCAGAGTTTCACGGCGCGCCATCGGGCTGGGTGCCAGTTCGTCCTGACGCTGATCGGCCAGCCCCCAATCCATCTGCCCTTCATGGGAGCGGATTTCATCGGGCATCTCATCAAAAAAATAGGACACCGGGACGCCGAGAATTTGGCTGAACTGGTACAAACGGCTGGCGCCGATCCGGTTGGCGCCGCGTTCGTATTTCTGAATCTGCTGAAAGGTCAGGCCAACCTCGTCGCCCAGCCGTTCCTGGCTGAACCCAAGGATAGTCCGCCGAAACCGCAATCGGTTTCCAACATGGACGTCGACGGGATTGGATACGCCGGGCGGCAATCGCTTCCGCCGTCGTCCGGTGCGGCCGCCACCGCCACTGGTCGGGTCGGTCATTCTCAAGGTACTCCATTGTATGTTTGCTGGCCGGCCCGCCGCCGTCGCGGTCATCGTCAACCGGCCATCGGTATCGGTTCAAATGAATATGCATACAATATTATGCATTCGTTCATGCTTCAATGAAGGAAATGGTTAACCCGAAGGGGTTTCCCGAGGGCCCGGCCGAACCAAGCCGCCAAGCAGGCCAATCACAATAAGCACCCAGGTTATCGCATCCCCAAACCGCCCGTAAGGCGGCGTGGCGGCCAGGGCCGTGGGCAAGGTTGAATCAAGGGTGCCTTGGCGCCCCAAGGGCAGGCTGGCCTGAATGCGTCCAACGGCGTCGATGACGGCGGAAATACCGGTGTTGGCAACCCGCACGACGGGCAGCCCCAACTCGACGGCGCGCACCTGAGCCGCCGCCAGGTGTTGGTGAGGTCCCGACGTTACCCCGAACCATGCATCGTTGGTCAGATTGAGAATCCATTGCGGCCGGCTCTCGAATTTTCCGGCCTCGGCGGGAAAAATCACCTCATAGCAAATCAGCGCCGCCAGCGGCGGCAGGCCCGGCAGCGTGATCACCCTGGGCGTCGTGCCCGGGTGGAAATCAACGCGGCCGGCGGTCAGCTTTGAAAACTGCAGGATAGAGCGCAGCGGCACGTATTCGCCGAACGGCACCAGATGCCGCTTGTCGTAGGTAGCGATGATGGCGCTGTCTGCGTTGATCGCGTGAATACTGTTGTATGCGATCTGCTTGCCGTCGGCATTGGTTTCCGACCGGGGCGCCCCGGTGATCAACAGTCCGCGGGGCGGTACCGCCGCAGCCATGGCGGCCCGCAACTTTGGCGCCGCAGACAGATTGTAGGGCACGGCCGTTTCCGCCCAGATGATATGCGTCGGTTTTTGCGCCGCGGGCAACAGACTCATCTGCATCTGTTTGCGGACGTGCCCCAGCCGCAGGTCACGTTGCCATTTCAAATGCTGGGCTATATTCGGTTGCACCAAACGCAGCAGAACCTCGTCGACCGCAGCCTCCGGGGCGCCCTGAATTCTGAGATACCCGCCTCCCCACAGCGCCACGAACAGAGCCAGACCGATGCTCAGGGCGCGGCTTGCGCGGCGCCGGCCCTGGCCGAAAAGAAACAGCGCCGGCAGACCGGCGACGGCCACCGTCATCATGCCCAGCCCATAGGGACCGACATACGCCGCGGCCTGGATGATCTCCGGCGAAAAAGTCCAGACAGTGGCCATCAGGTTCCAGGGAAAGCCGGTCAGAATCCACGACCGTATCCATTCACTGGCCGCCCACAGAACGGCGAACACGATGACCCGGCCCAACGGCGACGGGTCGCGCCAGCGCGACACGCCATGCAGCGCGGCCCCGGCCAGACCCGGGAAAACCGCCATGCCGGCGGCCAACCCGATGACGGCGACGGGTGCCAAGAAGCCATAGCGCGCGGCGTCAACAAGAAACGCGCTGCCGACCCAATAATACCCGACGGCGCCGAACCCCAGGCCGAACCACCACCCGGCCATGAAGGCGTGCCGAGCCTGACCGCACTGAACAATCGCCCAGATCAGCCCGGCCATGGCCGGCAACAGAAAAAACACGAGATGCAACGGCGGCAAGGCCAGGGCGCCGACGGCGCCGAGCCCGATCAACAACAACCGGCGCGGCCAGCCGGCGCGGCTCAACAGATCAATCTCCGGCCGGGGATGGCGGGCGGCCGAGAACGCGAAGCCGGCGAATACGGCGCGGATCGGCCTCCAGAACTTCGAATTCCACCCCGGAAGAATGGCGGATCAATTCGCCCCGGATGGGCACTCGTCCGGCCAGGGCGAAGACCAGGCCGCCCAGGGTATCGATATCCTCGCGCTCGTCCTCGTCGAGAACCGTGCCGATGGTCTCTTCAAGGCTTTCGATGGTCACCCGGGCATCGGCGATGAGGCTGCCGTCGGCGACAGGCACCAGCGCCGGCTCGTCATTGTGGTCGTGCTCATCCTCGATCTCGCCGACGATTTCCTCGACCAGGTCCTCAATGGTCACCAGGCCGTCAACACCGCCATACTCATCGACGACCAGGGCCATATGGGCGCGTTTCACCCGCATTTCCAACAACAGCTCGAGGACTTGCATGGAAGGCGCCACGAACAAGACCTTGCGCAATATTTTCGCCGGCGCGAACTCAACACCGGGGGCCCGCCAGGCCAGCACATCCTTGGCGTGGATGAAGCCCAAGGCATCGTCCAGCGATTCGCCGTAAACCGGCAACCGCGAATGGCCCTCGCCGGTGATCACATCAATGATATCCGGCAACGCCGTCTCCGCATCGACGGCGACAATGTCGGCCCGGGGTACCATGACGTCGTGAACGGTGCGGTCGCGAAGTTCCAAAATATTGGCCAAAAGCAACCGTTCGTCATCATTGATTGGCTGGTCCGCTTCGTCGCGTTCCTCGATCAATTCCTCAAGTGTGTCACGGACCGTCGGATCGCCGTTGCGGCCCCGGCGCAAGACCTTGACCCAATCTCGGAAAGTGGTGGTGAGACTAGCCGGTTCGGCCTCGCCGTTGCGGGGCGTCGGACGGGGGACGACGTCATTCATGGCGTGTTGGCCGCGCCGTACAGATGCGCCTCACCTGATGCGTATGGATCGGCAATTCCGAGCTTGGCGAGAACTTCCGTTTCCAGATGTTCCATGGCAAGGGCCTGATTTTCCTCAATATGATCAAATCCCAGGAGGTGCAGCATACCATGCACCACCAGGTGACTTAAATGATCCGCCGGCCTTTTAGCTTCTGCGGCGGCCTCCAACAGCATGGTCTGCAGGGCGACCACGACATCGCCAACCATCAGCGGGGCGCCGGCCGGCAACCGTTGCCAATCGGCTTTATCGAGCGCCGGAAATGACAACACATTGGTGGGCTGGTCGCGGTCCCGGTAGCGTCGGTTCAGTTCCTGAATTTCCACATCGCCGGTCAGCCGGACACCTGCCTCTGCCGCACCCGCCAGGGGCCAATCTTGGATGCCCATCTGGATGCCCGAATGGAAGGCCGCCCGGGCGGCCGCCGCGGCAACCGCTTCCGGACCCTCCATGGCCGCAAGCCAATCATCTTCGGCAATCGCCACATCCAGCGTCAATACCGGGTCTGGGCCCATCTCAATCCTCATCCCCGTCTGCGGGATCGTTTAGGGTTTCGTCCATCTCATAGCGTGCGCCGGTGCGCCGCTGGACGTCCACCTTGCCGTAGGCGTGAACGATCTTGGTGACCATCGGATGACGGACAACATCCTTCTCGCCGAAGGTAATGACCCGCAGGCCATCGACATGGCCCAACACGTCGAGGGCATCGCGCAATCCCGACCGCACGCCACGCGGCAAATCGACTTGTGACAGATCACCGGTGATCACCATGCGCGAGTGTTCGCCCAAGCGGGTCAGAAACATCTTCATCTGCACCGCCGTCGTGTTCTGGGCTTCATCAAGAATGACGAAGGCGTTCGACAGGGTGCGGCCGCGCATGAACGCCAGGGGCGCGACTTCAATCTCACCACTTTCCAGGCGTTTCATCACCTGTTGTTCGGGCAACATGTCAAACAAAGCGTCGTAAAGGGGGCGCAGATAAGGGTCCACCTTCTCGCGCATGTCGCCGGGCAGGAAGCCCAATTGCTCACCGGCTTCGACGGCGGGCCGCGACAGTATAATGCGGTCGACGTCGCCGCTGACCAGGCGCTCAACCGCTTTCGCCACGGCCAAGTAGGTCTTGCCCGTGCCGGCCGGGCCTTGGCCGAAGACAAGCTCCACTTCATCGATCGCCGTGAGATAGGCCGCCTGGGTCGGCGACCGCGGCGAGATGACGCGCTTGCGGGTATGCACGGCCATGCCCTGTGAGGCGCCATTGCCGCCCGGAGATTTGCTCATGCGGATGGCCGCGTCAACGTCGGGCATATCCACGGATAAACCGCTTTCCAGACGCGCGTAAAGTCCATCCAAGGCGTCGCAGGCGGTTTCCACGGCATCGGCCGGGCCGGTAACTGTCACCTCATTGCCGCGGGCCAGGGCCTGTACCTGCAGGGCTTGTTCGATGCGGGCCAAGTTGGCGTGATGGGAGCCGAACAATTCCATGGCCAGACCGTTGTCGGCGAAAACACGCTCGGCCGAGGCCTGGCGGCCGGCGCTGCGCTTTCCCGCGGGACCCTTTTGGCGGCCGTTCCGTTTTGTCGCGGAG
>CAZQPC010000029.1:0-24363 GCA_964595005.1 uncultured Magnetovibrio sp. | reverse complement strand
CCTCGATATTTCCGTGTTGCCGCCTGACGTCAATGCATCGGACGTTTTGTTCACGGTGGAACACAGTGGCGATGCGCCCGCTATCCGTTACGCCTTGGCCGCGGTGAAGAATGTGGGCGGCGCGGCGATGGCCACATTGGTGGCGGAGCGGGCAGAAAACGGCGCCTTTGAGAATATTTCCGATTTCGTCAGCCGGCTCGATGCCCACAGCATCAACAAACGCCAACTCGAGAATCTGTCACGCGCCGGCGGCTTCGATGGATTGGATCACAATCGGAGAAAAGTTCACGCCGGCGTCGAAATGATGATACGCCACGCGGCAGCGGCTCAAAGTGACAGGGAGAGCAATCAGATTGGCTTGTTCTCCGACGAATTGGGTCCCGCCGTCAAAGTCGAATTGCCGGAGATCCCTGATTGGCCGATCATGGAACGCCTGAACGAGGAGTTTGAATCGCTGGGATGTTACCTGTCCGGACACCCGCTTGATGCTTATGGCAGCCGGCTTTCCCAGCTCGGCGTCGAATCGGTCGCCCATGCCATGGCGCGAACCGAGGCGGCGCCCGTTACCCTGGCCGGTACCGTTGTCGCGAAAAAGGAGCGGACGTCGGCAAAGGGTAATCGGTATGCCTTCGTTGGCCTGTCCGATGCCACAGGGGCCTATGAAGTCACCGTCTTTTCGGAAGCACTGGCGGCGTCCCGCGAGTTCCTGGAAGTCGGCCAATCGGTCTTGATCAAAGCCACCGCGCAAATGGAGGACGGCGACACAGTGCGGTTCCTGGCCAATGAGTTCATGCCCATGGAGGCTGCGGCGGCACATACCGTTGAACATCTTCGGATTACTGTTGCTTCGGGCAACGCTGTTTCCGCCATCCGGGATATCCTGGCCGACCAAAAAACGGGGCAGGGGCGGGTGCGTATTCACGCCCAGCCACAAGATTGCCGGTGGCAAGCCGATCTTGAACTGGACAGAAGTTATGCGATCTCACCGGATGCCCATCTGGCGCTCCGCAACCTGGCCGGTGTTGTCCGTGTGGAAACTTTCGAGGCGCGTTAGATACCCGCTCGGAATCCCTTGCAATCCCCTTATCAAGCGCGTAAAACACGCGCGATTTCACACGTGGGCTTGCGGCCCCGGCGCAAATTCGCCGATGGTCGCTCCGGTGTTCGAATGTTTCGAACGTTGCCCGCGGAGGCCTAACCGGAAAAGGACCAAGACCCATGGCTCTACCTGATTTCTCCATGCGCCAATTGCTTGAAGCCGGCGTTCATTTCGGACATAACACGCGCCGCTGGAACCCGAAGATGGAACAATACATCTTTGGCGTCCGCAACGGCATCCACATCATCGATCTTCAGCAGACGGTGCCGCTTCTGCACCGCGCCATGACGGCCGTCCGCGACACGGTCAAGGGCGGCGGCCGGGTGCTTTTCGTCGGCACCAAGCGCCAGGCGACCAATCGCATCGCCGAAGCTGCGGCAAGGTGTGGCCAGTACTACGTCAACCACCGTTGGCTCGGTGGCATGATGACAAATTGGCAAACCATCTCCAATTCAATCAAGCGTCTACGTACCCTTGACGAACAGTTGGCTGGTGAGACGGAAGGTTTGACGAAGAAGGAAACCCTGGGCCTGACCCGTGAACGCGGCAAATTGGACCGCGCGCTGGGTGGCATCAAGGAGATGGGCGGCTTGCCGGATATTCTTGTCGTCATCGATACCAACAAGGAATCGATCGCCATCGCCGAAGCCAATAAGCTTGGTATTCCCGTCATTGGCATTATCGATTCAAACAGCAGCCCCGACGGCATCGACTTCCCGATTCCCGGTAACGATGATGCCATCCGCGCGATCAGCCTCTATTGCGACCTGATTGTCGGTTCGGTGTTCGATGGCCTGCAGGCGGAAATCACGCAGACGGGCGGCGATGTCGGTGCCGCGGAAGACGTGCCGGCGGAAACTCTGCCCGACACCCCAGCCGATGAAACGCCAGCCCCCGAAGCCAAGGCAGTGGCTGAAGCCGCTCCAGCAGCGGAGGAAGCGGTTGCAGCAGTCGAGGAAGCGGCTCCAGCAGTGGAGGAGGCGCCTGCAGCTGCGGAGGTTGTTCCGGCGGCGGAAAAGCCCGAGGTTGAAGCCGCTGCTGGGCCCGAGGCGCCCGTCGAAGATCCGGAGAAGGCGCCCGCCTGACGCTCCGAACCGGCTAAAATACAACGTTAAGATATCGAGGTTGAAGATGGCACAGATTACAGCCGCTCTCGTCAAGGAATTGCGGGAGAAAACAGGCGCTGGCATGATGGATTGCAAGAAGGCGCTTTCCGAAACAGATGCAGACGTGGAGGCGGCCGTCGATTGGCTGCGAACCAAAGGATTAGCCGCAGCGGCGAAGAAAGCCGGACGCGCCGCATCCGAGGGTTTGGTTGGTGTTGCCGTTGACGGCGGCAAGGGCGCTCTGGTTGAAGTCAATGCGGAAACGGACTTCGTAGCCCGCAATGAGACTTTTCAAGGCTTCGTATCTGCGGTTGCGAACGTAGCGCTGAGCGCTGGCCAGGATATTGAGGCGATCAACAGCAGTGATATTCCGGGCGGTGACCGGAATGTTTCAGATGAGTTGACCCACTTGATCGCAACGATTGGCGAAAACATGACGCTCAGGCGGGCCGCCACCGTTTCCGTGTCCAATGGCGCGCTTGCGAGTTACATACACAACGCCACTGCCCCCGGTTTGGGTAGGATCGGCGTTCTTGTCGGCCTCGAGTCAGATGGAGATCACCAGAAGTTGGTGGAACTCGGAAAACAGCTCGCCATGCATGTTGCCGCGGCCAAACCGTTGGCTGTTTCCCACGACGATCTGGATCCTGAGGACTTGGAGCGCGAGAAGGCGGTGCTGTCCGAACAAGCACGCGAATCAGGTAAACCGGAAGAGATCATCGAAAAGATGGTAATCGGCCGGCTTCGCAAATATTACGAAGAAGTCTGTCTCCTGGATCAAACATTTGTCATCGACGGCGAGACCAAAGTCGCCAAGGTGCTGGAGAATGCGTCCAGCGAGCTGGGCGTACCGGTCACCGTCAGCGGTTTTGCATTGATGGTTCTGGGTGAAGGTGTCGAGAAAAAAGAAGAGGACTTCGCTGCTGAGGTGGCCGCCGCTGCCGGCGGCTGAATAATGCCAGTTCCGCGCACGTCGGTTGGCCTCGCCTGCCGTATGTGTTATGCGGCTCTCAGGATGGCCCCCTGGGAGCATGGTTGAGGGAACGGGAATGGCGGCGGATATTAAATATCGGCGTATTCTTCTGAAACTTTCAGGTGAAGGCCTGATGGGCGAGAAGGAGTCCGGTCTCGACCCTGAAACTGTCAATCGAATCTGCTCGGAAATTGCCGAGGTGCATCATCAAGGCGCCGAAATTTGCCTTGTTATCGGGGCCGGCAACATATTCCGTGGCATGGCCGGCACCGCCATCGGAATTGAGCGGACCAGCGCCGATTACATGGGGATGCTGGCAACCGTCATGAACGCCTTGGCGGTGCAAAGCGTGCTGGAATCAAAAGGCGTCCCAACCCGCGTCCAGTCTGCCATCCCCATGGCCACGGTATGTGAGCCCTACATCCGGCGCCGCGCCATGCGGCACATGGAGAAAAGCCGGGTCGTCATTTTCGCGGCTGGCACAGGTAATCCATTTTTCACGACCGATACCGCCGCGGCGCTGCGCGCCGTCGAGATGGGATGCGATGCCCTGTTAAAGGGCACCCAGGTCGACGGTGTCTATGATGCCGATCCAAAATCGACAGAAAATGCCCATCGATTTGATCGATTGAGTTATGATGACGTGATCACAAAGAACCTTCGGGTCATGGATACTTCAGCGATTGCGTTGGCGCGCGAAAATCAGGTTCCCATTCTGGTGTTTTCAATCCACAATCCCGGCGGTTTGAGCGACATCGTGCAGGGTAACGGAACGTTCACGATCATCGATTAAGAAGCGTTAAGGGAGGTCACTGTGACGTTCAACGATATCGACGCAGCAAAAAAGGACATTCGCCGGCGCATGGAGGGAGCCGTCGACGTGCTCCACCAGGAGTTCGGCGGTCTCAGAACTGGCCGCGCGGCAACAAGCCTTTTGGAGCCGGTTGTCGTTCAAGCCTATGGCTCCGAAATGCCCATGAACCAGGTCGGCACCGTTAGTGCACCGGAGCCGAGGCTGTTGACTGTTCAAGTCTGGGACAAGGGGTTGGTGAAGTCCGTTGAAAAGGCCATTCTCGAGTCCGGATTGGGCCTGAATCCGGCGACTGAAGGGCAAGTTGTACGGGTTCCAATCCCGATGTTGACGGAAGAGCGCCGTACGGAGTTGGCAAAAGTCGCGGGTAAATACGCGGAAGACGCGAGAATTGCCGTTCGGAATGTTCGTCGGCATGCCATGGACGATCTAAAACGGGCCGAAAAAGATGGCGAAATCTCGCAAGATGCCCACCACGAATACAGCAAAGAAGTGCAAGATCTCACGGATGAATACATCAGCAAAATCGATGAAACCTTGATCAACAAAGAAGAAGAGATCATGCAGGTTTGATGGCATGAAGGCCGTATCCCTTAACAATTCCGACATCCCCGAAACGCCCGAACATGTCGCCATTATCATGGACGGCAACGGGCGTTGGGCGCAGGCCCGAGGATTGCCACGTACAGCTGGCCATCAGCGTGGCGCCGAGGCTGTTCGGTGGTCCGTGGAAGGCGCTATCAGTGAGGGTATCCGGTACTTAACGCTTTTTGGGTTCTCGTCAGAAAATTGGAAACGTCCAGATGATGAAATAAAGGACCTAATGGGTCTTTTACGGTTCTATCTAAAGAGTGAGATTAGAAAGCTCAATCGCGAGGGCGTGAGGTTTCGCGTTATTGGCGACCGCGAGCGCCTTGCCAATGATATTGTTTCCTTAATTGACGAAGCGGAATCCGAGACGGCGGATAATAACAGGCTGGAACTGATCATCGCGCTAAGTTACGGCAGCCGCGCTGAAATCGCGGCCGCTGCGAAAAAAGTCGCGATGAAAGTCGCGGCAGGCGAAATATCTCCGAGCGACATAACCGAAGCCACCGTCGCTGAACACTTATATACGGCCGAAATCCCTGATCCCGACTTGCTCATTCGAACCAGCGGTGAACAGCGCATCAGTAATTTCCTGTTATGGCAAATCGCGTATGCTGAGTTCATTTTCATTGATAAATTATGGCCGGATTTCGGCCAAGATGACCTTCGCGATGCCGTCAAGGAATTTAGATCCCGCGAGCGGCGATTTGGTGCGGCGGGGGGTTAGCACGCTTTCCAAGGAGATTTCTGTGAGATTGGTTTCGGCGGCGGTTTTGATCCCGCCGGTGATTGCCGCCGTCTATTTCGGAACACCCTATTTTGAAGGCTTCGTGTTGATTTGCGCATTGGTGCTCATTGGAGAACTTTATGTGGTGGCGAAAAGACAATGGGCATGGACGGTTGCAGGCGGGGCTTACATTGCCGCCGCCGCATATGCGCTCATTGCACTGCGAAATGATACGGCGTTGGGATTGGAAACGGTTATCTGGTTGTTCGTGCTCGTTTGGTGTGCGGATACGGGCGCATATTTGACGGGAAGAGCCATTGGTGGACCGAAATTTGCGCCAAAACTGAGTCCAAAAAAGACCTGGTCGGGTTTCGCCGGCGCGGTTTTTTTTGCCGGCCTTGCTGGTGGCGTGGCCGGGCTTATTTTGGAGAAGGAATCAGTATGGCCGATTTTTGCCATATCTTGCGCGCTCGGCGCCTTATCTCAATATGGGGATTTGCTTGAATCTTGGGTCAAAAGGCGATTCGATAAGAAGGATATGAGCGCATTAATTCCCGGTCACGGGGGCTTGTTCGACCGAGCAGACGGTTTGGTTGCTGCGGCTATCGGAGTTTGGGTCGCGGACATCGTAACGACGGAGACAATTCTGCTATGGCTGTAACGCTTCCCGACGCCACGCCGATCGCTGAGCCGCGTCGGATCACAGTTCTCGGTTCAACGGGTTCTGTCGGGACCAGCACTTTGGACTTGGTTCATCGGAACCAGGACAAGTTCGCTATTGAGGCGTTGACGGCACACCGAAATGTCGAGGCTCTTGCCGAACAGGCCCGCAATTTCAACGCCCGCCTCGCTGTGATCGCCGATGAAAGCCGATATGGTGATTTAAAATCCGCTCTGTCCGGGTCGCGCGTCGAATGCGCGGCTGGAAGCCAAGCCGTTGCAGATGCTGCCGCGGAGCAGGCTGATCTCGTCTTGGCGGCAATTGTCGGTGCCGCCGGGCTCTTGCCCACTCTAGAAGCCGTGCGGCGCGGCACGACCGTGGCATTGGCGAATAAGGAATGCCTTGTCTCTGCCGGCGACATGTTTACGCGAGAAGTCGATATTCATAACGCGACATTGCTGCCAGTGGATTCAGAGCACAGCGCCATATTCCAGGTTTTCGACTTCAATCAGCCCGACCGCGTGGAGCGAATCATTCTCACGGCGTCCGGCGGACCGTTCCTAGGGCACACACGCGGCGAGATGGAAGCGGTAACCCCGGCGCAGGCCGTCGCCCATCCGAACTGGGACATGGGCGCCAAAATCTCTGTCGATTCCGCGACGATGATGAACAAGGGCCTGGAGCTGATTGAGGCCTTTCATCTGTTCCCGGTTGAGAAATCTCAAATTGAGATATTGGTGCATCCGCAATCGGTCATCCACAGCATGGTCGAATACATTGATGGGTCAATGTTGGCGCAACTTGGAACCCCCGATATGCGAACCCCCATTGCCTACGCCATGGCTTGGCCGGAACGCATGGCGGCACCGTCACCACGGTTAAATCTTGCAGAAACCAAGCAGTTGACCTTTGAGAGCCCGGACCCCGTGCGATTCCCGGCCCTTCGTTTGGCAGGCGCCGCACTGGAAACAGGCGGCTCGGCCCCGACGGTTTTGAATGCCGCAAATGAGATAGCCGTTGCCCGGTTTTTAGACGGTCAAATTGGATTTCTCGATATCTGCCGGGTGGTTGAGAAAACACTTGAGAATATTGCAAATACCGCCATCAATACGCTGGCAGATGTGAACGATGCAGACACGGAAGCCCGGCGGTTTGCATCGCAAGTGACATAATTCAACCACATTGACCGGATTATATCGGCATACGATTTCACGCCACTCCCTGAACAGGCTCTGACATGGATTTTCTCTACTTCACTTGGAACTATGTAATTGTATTTCTTATCGTTTTGTCGGTGCTCATATATGTTCACGAGTGGGGGCATTATTGGGTTGCCCTGCGCAATGGTGTTCGAGTTGAGGTTTTTTCCATCGGCTTCGGACCGGAAATATTTGGCTGGAATAATGCCGCGGGCACGCGCTGGAAAATTGGCGCCATCCCTCTGGGCGGCTATGTCAAAATGTTTGGCGAAGAGGACAGCCGCGAAGAAGACGATCAAGAGATCAAGCTTACCGACGAAGAAAAGGCCGTGTCCTTCCATCACAAAACTCTCGGACAGCGTGCCGCAATCGTCGCTGCCGGGCCGATCGTAAATTTTATCTTCGCCATTTTTGCATTTGCTGGCCTTGCCGTATTCGAAGGCAACCCAATCCCCATGGCTGTCGTCGGCGAAGTCCTGCCATCAAGTGCTGCCTCGGAGGCCGGGATAAAGATTGGCGATAAGATCGTGGCGATTGAAAGCGAGGGGGTTGCGACCTTTGATGATCTACGAAAAATCGTCATTAAGAACCCGGAACGCCGAATGGCTTTCGATATTCAACGCGGCGAGAAAATCATAAAAATATTTGCAACGCCAAAGGCGTCAGAGGGGCCGACTGCAAATTCCGGCCGCATCGGATTGCTCGGTATCCGGCCACATCTTGAATATCTAAAATATGAACGGCAGGATCCATTAAGCGCGCTCTGGACCGGTACCGAGCGGACATTTGTTCTGACCTATCGAATACTTGCCTACATTGGTGAAATCATTAGCGGTGCAAGGAACGCCGATGATCTGGGCGGTCCCCTCCGGATCGCCAAAATTTCCGGCGACATGGCGCAAATGGGCGTATCGCAAGTTATATTGCTCATGGCTATGTTATCCGTAAACCTTGGACTCATTAATCTTTTCCCAATTCCCATGCTGGACGGCGGTCATCTGGCGTTTTATGCCGCGGAAGCTGTTCGTGGACGGCCATTGGGCCCGAAAGCACAAGAATACGGTTTTCGATTCGGGCTGATTCTGGTATTGCTCTTGTTCGCGTTCGTCATGTGGAACGATATAATCAACCTAAAATCAGAGTTGTTTTCCTAAATCTGATCGAAAATTGAAAAAATCGAAAAAACTTGATCGATCAACTGGGGGATTACTTGAGGCAAGGCCTATTATTCTTAGCGACTATGATCGGCGCCGCAGTCCTTGGGCTGTCCGGTATGGCACCGGCTGTCGCGACGGAACCTACCGAAGTTGCTCAGGCGGATGTTATTGAGAGCATAACGGTGCAGGGCGCCCAACGGGTCGAGCCCGGCACGGTAAAATCGTATTTGCTGGTCCGGGAAGGCGACACCTTCAATCCCCTACGTGTCGATCGGTCGTTAAAGAGCTTGTTCGCAACAGGCCTATTTGCTGATGTTAATATTGCCCGTCAGGGTTCGACCCTGATTATCAATGTCGTTGAAAACCCAATCATCAACCGGATCGCATTTGAGGGAAACCGGGCCATTGAGAATGAAACCCTTGAGTCCGAGGTTTCTCTGCGGCCGAGAATAATCTATACGCGGTCTAAGGTTCAGGATGACGTAAAACGAATTTTGACGCTCTATCGGCGAGAAGGCAGGTTTGCTGCTCGCGTCGAGCCAAAGGTCATTCAGCTTCCCCAAAACCGTATCGATCTGGCCTTCGAAATCGATGAAGGTGAACCGACGACAATCCGCAGCATTCGGTTTGTCGGCAACAAAGAATTCGGCGACCGTAAGCTGCGTTCCGTCGTTCGGACCAAGGAAACAGCCTGGTATCGTATCTTTACGACCGACGATATTTATGATCCGGACCGGTTGACCCTGGATAGGGAATTGTTACGACGATTTTACCTTTCCGACGGGTACGCGGATTTTCGTGTTACATCGGCAATTGCTGAGTTGACCCCTGACCAGAGAGACTTCTTCGTCACATTCAGCGTCAACGAAGGGGATCGATATAAAATCGGCAAAATTTCCGTCGAAGCCAAATTACGCGACCTCAAGGTTTCCGACATTGAGCAGGTCGTCGAAATTGTGTCCAGCGACTGGTATGACATCAGGGAGGTCGACAAAGCTGTCGACGCTATCACCGAAAAAGTTGGTAAACTTGGTTACGCTTTCGCCGATGTCCGGCCTCGCATTACGCGAGACAAGAAAGCACACAAGATCAACATAACATTCCAGGTGAAAGAGGGGCCCCGCGTTTTCGTTGAGCGCATCGACATCTCGGGCAACGTCCGTACGCTTGATAAAGTTATCCGCAGAGAGTTCCAATTAGTAGAGGGCGACGCATTTAATTCATCGAAGCTCAGGCGTTCGCGGACCAGAATTCAGCGCCTTGATTTCTTCGAAAAGGTCAAGGTCGGACAGGTTCCCGGTAGCGCTCCGGACAAAGCCGTTGTCAAAGTCGAAGTCGAAGAAAAATCGACAGGATCGATCTCGTTTGGCGCCGGTTATTCATCCTCTTTGGGTCCGGTCGGCGAAGTTAGCCTCAAGGAGAAAAACTTTCTCGGCCGAGGTCAATCCGTCAATTTGAAATTCGCCTTAGCAGCCGAGCGCAGTCAAATCGATTTTTCATTTACCGAACCGTATTTCTTGAACCGGGACGTCAAGGCCGGCTTCGACATATTCCATATTCGTCAAAACCTCCAGGATTTCAGCTCTATCGATACCAATCGAACGGGTCTCCGATTGCGCGCCGGATACCGAGTCACCAATGACGTGTCGCAACGTTGGGCATATATGATCAAGCAAGCAGAAGTTGACGACGTCGCAGATGGCGCGGCCGAATTGATAAGAGATCAGGAAGGTACGGAGTATACATCTCAGGTTTCCCATACGATCTCCTATGACACCTTGGACAGCTTCCTCAATCCCACGAAGGGTTATACAGCCAGCCTGAGAACGGATTTGGCTGGTCTCGGGGGGTCCATTCGACATATCCGCAACACGGCACGGGCTGGCGCGCACTACCCCGTAACGGAGGACTTAATATTTTCCTTCGGCGGCAAAGCCGGCTATGTCGCCGGGTTGGGCAAAGACGTACATTTTCTGGAAAGATTTTTTGCCGGCGGTGATGACATCCGCGGATTTGCCACGGCAGGCATTGGGCCGAGGGACGCGATCACTAGTGATTCCCTTGGCGGCGAGTGGATGTACTCCGGGAAGTTTCAGCTTACATTTCCGCTCGGCCTCCCCGCTGAATTAGGTATGAAGGGTCGAATTTTTTCCGATTTCGGAAGCGCCGGCAAAGTCAACCCGAGCAACTCTGACGTTCAAGATACCGGCAGCATTCGATTGACCGCCGGGGTGGGATTAACTTGGAGTTCCCCGTTGGGGCCCATGGGAATGGATGCCGGAATTCCCCTCGTAAAGGAAGACTTCGACGAGGAAGAGGTTTTCCGTGTCAATTTTGGAACGCGTTTCTAGGAGGTCCCATTGCCTAATCGCCAGTTTTTTGCTGCCCTCTTGTTGTTCTCAGGTTTCATGTTCATGGGCGCGATTTCTAGTTCCGCATTGGCGCAGCCAGCTTTGAAAATTGCCATACTGGACCTGGAATCAATACGCCGAAATGCCCTCGCCATTAAGGATATTCGCGGCCAAATCGGAAATTTCCGAAAGGGTTTTCAAGAAGATATTAAAAAGGAAGAGGATGCACTTCGCTCTGCCAACAAGGAACTTGCCAAGAAACGCACGCTCTTAGGGCCTGAGGCATTTGCGAAAGAACGCCGATTGTTTGAACAAAAGGTCGTCGGTTTGCAAAAACTTGTTCGCCAGCGGAAAGTAGATCTGGATCGGGCGTTGGCGAAAGCGATGCTTGTGGTTGAAAAGAAAATGAATGGGATAATGGCGGATGTGGCGACAAAACGCGGCGCAACCCTCGTATTGAGGCGCCAGCACACCGTTCTGGTTGATCGGTCCATGGACATGACAAAGGAGGTATTGACGCGCCTCAACGCGGAATTGAAGACCGTGGCGGTCGCGAAACCAGGTAGCAAGTAAATGGCCGACAAGCGGTTTTTTCGCCGTTCTGAACCTTTGACATTATCGGAACTTGCCGACATCGCCAGCGCGGAATTGGTCGGGAATATTGACCGAGACCGAGCGTTTTCAGATGTTATGCCACTCAGCGAAGCCGGCCCTACTGATGTCAGTTTTCTGGACAACAAACGCTATGTCGATGCATTTACGGCCAGCAATGCGGGCGCCTGCGTTGTTCAGGCGGAATATGCGGACCGGGCGCCGAGTGAAATGGCCTTGCTGATAACGAAGGAGCCCTACCTCGGTTATGCTCGAATTGCGGGGCGTTTTTATCCGTCATCAGCATCCGCCGATGGCATATCACCGCACGCCACCGTTGACCCTCGTGCGTCCCTGGGCAGCGGTGTTCGAGTTGAGCCACGTGCAGTTGTTCACGCTGGCGCGGAGATTGGCAACGGATGTACCATTGGCGCCGGTACGGTGATTGGCGAAGGTGTCGTATTGGGTGCGCATACCAAGATCGGCGCCAATGTAACAATTTCCCACGGCCTCGTCGGGCGACGCGTAATAATCCATCCAGGTGCCAGTATTGGCCAAGACGGATTTGGTTTCGCCTTGACGCCCGACGGACACGAAAAGGTTCCGCAATTGGGCCGGGTCATCATTGAAGACGATGTGGAGATTGGCGCCAATACGACCATTGATCGCGGTGCCGGACCGGACACATTCATTGGCGCTGGAACGAAAATAGATAATCTGGTTCAAATTGCCCACAACGTACGCGTCGGGCGTGGCTGCATCATCGTTAGCCAAGTTGGTATTTCCGGCAGCACCGAAATCGGTGACTTTGTCATGATTGGTGGGCAGGCCGGTCTGACGGGGCACTTGGAAATCGGTGGTGGCGCCAAAATTGCAGCGCAAAGCGGTGTCATGCGCAACATTGAGCCGCGCGCAACCGTCGGCGGTTCACCGGCAAAGCCCATGCGAGAGTGGCTAAAGGAAGTGGCTTTTGTCGAACGTCTGGTGAAAAATAAGGGCAGATAATTGGATATGGATACAGAGGTGGCGAACCAATCGCGATCAATTGAAATCGGCGAAATCATGGAAATGATTCCGCACCGTTATCCATTTTTGCTGATCGACAAGGTGACGGACGTCATTCCGGGCGAGACGGCCATTGGAATAAAGAATGTCACCATCAATGAACCATTTTTCGCCGGCCACTTCCCCAATCACCCGATTATGCCCGGGGTACTCATCGTTGAGGCCATGGCCCAAACTTCTGCCATATTGGTCATCGAAACGACGGGCAGGCGCGCCGGTGGCGTCGTATACTTCATGACCATCGAACAAGCCCGCTTCCGCAAACCGATCGGGCCCGGTGACCGTGTTGAACTTCACGTGGAAAAACAACGAAGCCGCGGCAACGTCTGGAAATTCAAAGGTGAAGCCCGTGTCGACGGTAAGCTGATGGCCGAGGCCACCTATTCGGCGATGATCGTGGAAGCAACAGATGACTGAAATTCACCCCACAGCGATCGTTGACGCAAACGCCAAAATTGGAAGCGGAGCACGCATTGGACCCTACTGCGTTGTTGGGGGTAGCGTCGAATTGGCGGAAGGCGTGGAGTTGCTATCACATGTCGTGGTCGACGGTTTGACCAAAATTGGCGCCAATTCCCAAGTGTTTCCATTCACGTCCATTGGCCATCGGCCGCAAGATTTGAAATACCAAGGAGAACCGTCCCGACTGGAAATCGGCTGCAACAACATCATTCGCGAACACGTCACCATGAACCCAGGCACGGAAGGTGGCGGCATGCTGACAAAAATCGGCAACAATTGTCTTTTCATGGTTGGCGCCCACGTCGCGCACGACTGCGTCATCGATGACCACGTCATTCTTGTCAATAACGCGACCTTAGGCGGCCATGTTCATGTTGGCGAATGGGCCATTGTTGGCGGATTGTCAGCAATCCATCAATTCGTCCGGGTCGGCAAACATGCCATGATCGGTGGCATGTCCGGCGTCGAACAAGATGTTATTCCCTATGGGTCAGTTACTGGCAATCGTGCCCGCTTGCAGGGTCTCAACATTGTCGGACTGAAGCGCCGCAACTTTTCGAGAGACGCAATCCATGAAATGCGCAAGGCATACCGCTTGATTTTTGCCGCTGAGGGGACGTTGGCTGAACGCCTTGAAGATGTCGCCGAGGATTTCGGCGAAAATGAGGCCGTGGCCGAAATTCTGCAGTTCATTCGCGCTGATTCCTCTCGCGCCATCTGCCAACCCGCCATGGATGATGCAGCCTAAGCTGGGGATAATCGCGGGCGGGGGCAACCTGCCGTCAATCCTTATCGAGCAATGTGAGCAGCAAAAACGTGCCTTCGTGATTGTTGCGTTGAAAGGCCATGCCGAGCCGAAAATCGTAGCTAACCGGCCACATTTATGGGTGCGTCTCGGTGCGGCAGGGGAAGCCGTCAAATATCTCCAGGATCATAATGTATCGGACCTGAGCCTGGTGGGCACCGTCAGCAAGCCATCCATTGCCGACCTCAGGCCGGATTTCTGGACAGCCAAGTTTCTTGCTGCATCTGGCGCCTACAACAAAGGCGACGATGGTTTATTGCAGGCGCTAATCAATCACCTGGAAGAAACGGAAGGCTTTCGCGTCGCCGGCATCGACGATTTGGTGCCGGATCTCATCGCCGCCTGCGAATGCATGACTGAATTGTCACCATCTGAACGCGACATGACCGACATACAAGTCGGAATTGCGGCAGCCAAGGATCAGGGCAGACGGGACATCGGGCAAGGCGTCGTGGTTTCGGATGGTTCGATTTTAGCCAGCGAGGATCGTGCCGGGACCGATGCCATGCTTTCGGGATTGAAGCCTGGCGACCAGCGGCGCGGTATATTGGTCAAAATGCTAAAGCCTGGCCAAGAACGCCGGGCCGACTTGCCGTCGATCGGCCCGGATACGATTTCGATTGCCAATAGCGCTGGCCTCCGCGGTGTTGCGGTTGAGGCCGGTAGTGCACTGATTATCGACCGTGAAAACATGATCGCCGCCGCGAACGCATCCGGAATGTTTGTTATTGGCGTCCAGTCTACGGTTGCCAACCGCGTTGCCGACGCGCCGCTGATCTATTTAATTGCCGGTGAGCCTTCTGCTGACGTCATCGGCGGACACCTAATTTCTGCGCTGAAGGCAGAAACCGACGGCATGGTTCAGTTCGCCGGCGTTGGCGGACCGGAAATGGCCGGCCAAGGATTCAAAAGCCTTTTCCCCATGGAAGAATTATCCGTCATGGGGTTGGCGGAAGTATTGCCCCGCATCCCGAAACTGCGCCGCCGTATTCACGAAACTATTTCCAACGCCACTGCCGCAAGTCCCGACGTTTTGGTTACCATTGATTCGCCCGATTTCAACTTTCGCGTAGCGAAAAAACTGAAGGGCAGGGGGTTCCCGCTGATCCACTTTGTTGCCCCTTCAGTTTGGGCGTGGCGACCGGGCCGGGCAAAGGCGATCGCGGGATTTTTGGACCACCTACTGACGCTGCTGCCGTTCGAGCCGCCATATTTTGAGAGAGAGGGCTTGGCCACGACGTACGTCGGACATCCCGTCCTGGAAAGCGGAGCCGATAAGGGCGATGGCGGCCGTTTCCGGAAGAAATATGGGATTGCGCCGGCGGCCCATTTGGTGCTGATACTGCCGGGCAGCCGGCGAAGCGAGGTACAACGGCATTTGCCGATCTTTGGCAAAACCATGGAATTACTTCAAGCAGAGCTCGGAAATTTTCATATCGTCACGGTCACCGCACGTCCGAGTTATGATCTCGTTGTCGCAGCCGCAAAGGCATGGTCGCAGCCAGCAATCGTGATTGACGATCCGGCAGATAAGTTTGATGCCTTTGACGCCGCAGACGTGGCCTTGGCCGCCTCGGGCACCGTGGCCCTTGAGCTTGCCATGTCCGGTACACCGGCTGTCATCGCCTATCGCACGAACCCGATCACCGCGTGGCTGGCGAAACGACTGGTCAAAGTCCGCTATGCAAATCTGATCAATCTGGTCCTTGATCGAGCCGCGGTGCCTGAGTTTCTCCTGGATAACTGCCGGGCGGATCTTATCGGGCCTGCCTTAGTTTCGCTATTTAGCAGTGCGGAAAAACGCGAGAGCCAGAGATCGGCGTACGCAGATGCACTTGAAATATTGGGCCGCGGCCATGAACCTGCCAGCCGGCGCGCCGCTTTGGCAGTGCTGGATGTCGCACGAACACACAAAAGCGGCGCCGAATAATTCGACGCCGCTGTTTGAAATTGCGAAATGTGCCGAAAGTTTACCGCTCTCCCAGGGAAACAAAATCACGGGATGTTTCGCCTGTGTATAACTGACGCGGACGTCCAATCTTCTGCGATGGATCTTCGATCATTTCATTCCACTGGGCCACCCAGCCGACGGTGCGGGCAACAGCGAACAGCACCGTGAACAAGCTGGTCGGAATTCCCATGGCCTTGAAGATGATGCCCGAATAGAAATCGACGTTCGGATAGAGTTTCTTCTCGACGAAATAGTCGTCTTCCAGCGCAAGCCGCTCCAGTTCGACAGCAATGTCGAGCAACGGCTCATCCGTGATTCCCAACTCCGCCAGCACCTCATGGCAGGCTTGGCGCATGACCTTGGCGCGCGGGTCGAAATTTTTATAGACCCGATGGCCAAAACCCATAAGCCGGAATGGATCGTCCTTGTCTTTGGCTTTTTCAACAAATTTGGCAATGTTCTTGGGATGCTCGATTTCCTCGAGCATGTTCAGCACGGCTTCATTGGCACCACCATGCGCTGGTCCCCACAGGGACGCGATGCCGGCAGAAATGCAGGCGAACGGATTAGCGCCACTGGAGCCCGCCAAACGAACCGTCGACGTCGATGCATTTTGCTCGTGGTCCGCATGGAGGATTAAAATGCGGTCCATGGCCTTCGATAGAATGGGATTGACCTCGAACTCCTCGCAGGGGTTTGAGAACATCATATAAAGGAAATTCTCCGCGTAATTCAGATCGTTACGTGGATACATAAACGGCGCGCCGATGGAGAATTTATAGGCCATCGCAGCAATCGTCGGCATTTTAGCAATCAGCCGGTAAGAGGCGACCATGCGGTGTTTCGGGTCGGAAATATCCAGACTATCGTGATAAAAGGCCGAAAGCGCGCCGACAATGCCGCACATCACCGCCATCGGATGGGCGTCCCGGCGGAAGCCACGGAAAAAATAGTTGAGCTGCTCGTGCAGCATGGTGTGGTAGGTGATGCCCGTCTCGAACTTGGATTTTTGTTCCTCGGTCGGCAATTCGCCATAGAGCAGCAGATAACAAACCTCTGGAAAATCCGAATTTTCCGCCAATTGATCAATGGGATAGCCGCGATACAGCAGCACGCCCTGTTCACCATCAATATATGTAATTTTGGACTCGCAACTGCCAGTCGATGTGTAGCCCGGGTCATAGGTAAAGCAATCGGTCTCAGCGTAGAGCCTGCGCACGTCAATGACGTCCGGGCCGACGCTGCCGGACATAACCGGCAATTCATATGAATCGCTGGAACGGTTGTCCGTCAACGTGAATGTTGCATTCTTTCCCGTATCGCTTGCATTCATCCTGATACCCTCTCCATCCTACTATTGTTGATTATTGTTACGCTAAATCTGACGCCAATTTCGTATATTTCACTGTTTCCCTCAAGTTGTCGCCAACACCAAGTCACGCCTTATTAATCACATCGTCGATCCGTCCCAACGATTCTTCACGACCCAGGACCGCCAGTACTTCGAAAATACTGGGAGATACGTTTGTACCGGTCAGGGCGGCCCGTAGAGGCTGGGCTACCTTGCCCATTTTCACCTCTGTCCGCTCGGAATAATCCCGAACCCAGGATTCCAGGGATTGTTCCGTCCATTCGCTTATCGATGCAAATCCCGCGTGCACCGATCGCAGTTTATGCAGGCCATCCCCATCGACCAGCTTATTCGCTTTATCGCTTAGCGCAATGGGACGACCACTTGCATAAAACAGCGAACTTTCAACAAGTTCCGGCAATGTTTTCGCACGTTCCTTGAGCCCTGGCAAGCCTTCCGCCAGTCGACGTTTCGCAGTGTTCGACGGCTCCTGCCCAAGACGTTCCGACACGCCTGGGAGAACCAGCGATAGTAGCCGATCTTCATCGCACTCGCGAATGTAATGGCCGTTTAACGCCGTTAATTTGTCGGCGTCGAAACGCGCCGGAGACTTGCCGACGGATTTCATATCAAACCATTCGATGGCTTGATCCGTGGATATGATTTCGTCGTCCCCATGGCTCCATCCGAGCCGCAAAAGATAATTGCACACCGCTTCGGGCAGAAAACCTTGGTCTCGGTATGCTTCGACACCCAAGGCACCGTGACGTTTCGACATCTTCGCGCCGTCAGACCCATGGATCAGTGGAATATGCGAAAATATCGGCGTTTCCCAGCCAAGTGCTTGAAACAATTGAGATTGACGAAATGCGTTGGTCAAATGATCGTCGCCGCGAATAACATGCGTTATGCCCATGTCATGGTCATCAACAACGACGGCCAGCATATAGGTCGGTGTGCCATCACTGCGCAGCAGGATCATGTCGTCCAATTCTTCATTGGCAACTCGGACCTCGCCTTGAACCAAATCTTGAATGAGGGTTTCACCATCCCGCGGCGCTTTAAGGCGGATCGCCGGCGCAACACCGGTTGGCGCATCGCCGGGATCGCGATCACGCCAGCGCCCGTCATACATCTTTTTACGGCCCTCGGCGCGCGCCTGCTCACGCATGGCGGTCAATTCCTCGACCGTACAATAGCACCGGTAAGCCTTGCCCGCCGCCAACAATTGATCGACGGCTTCGCGGTGACGATCCGCCTGCGAAAATTGCGAAACCGCTTCACCGTCCCAATTCAATCCCAACCATTGCAAACCGCCATAAATGGCGTCGACGGCCGCCTGAGTGGACCGCTTTCGGTCGGTATCCTCAATTCGCAGGAGAAATGTGCCACCGGCACCGTATTCGGCATGGTGTCGGGCGAAAAGCCAATTGAATAGAGCAGTCCTAGCGCCGCCGATATGAAGATAACCGGTCGGGGAAGGGGCGAATCGGGTGACGACGCTCATGTTTATGCGCTGATGCTCCGCTCAACTTGTGTGAATAGGGGATGTTTAACACATTCTGTTCGCGCTTGCAGCAACGGTGTTGAAATATTATCTGTGCCGCGGCGTCCGATATTAACGTATTGAATTTGCACCGAAAAATAGACCGCAAAAAAAACATCCAGCGCACGCACTCGCGACATGGGCCGCTGAAATGGATTATTACAGTTGTCAGACAAGAACCGATGATTAAACTGAGGCACCCTGACCACGATGATTGTTCTCATTGAGGTACGCCATGCTTTTCCGGTCCCTGATTTGCCTAATTGCGGTAGGCTTCGCCACTGGCTGCTTTAGCTATGATGCGAACCGATTTTACGTCCTCTCCGGCGTCGAACAGAAACACGCCTACAATTGGACCTGTGCTGCAAATCAGGAAATATCTGCCAAAAAGGCGGATTGGGCCACCGCCACAACGGTTGAGGAAACCATCAAGGACGAGGTTTACCAGTCCGGGCTTCTGAATTTGCAAGTCGGCAAACCCTATATCGTGCGGGTCATCAATGAGGATGACAAAACACGCACCTTTCGCGCGCCCGATCTTTTTGCCAGTTCCTCGGTCCTGAAGGTCATCCATGAAGGCAAGGAAATTATTGCGCCGTGCCTTGAAGCGGTTGCTGTGGGACCAAAAAGTGCTTCGGAAATTCATTTGGTGCCCCTGGAAGTTGGGTATTACGACTATCACGAAACGATTTTGAAAATTCCTCAACTCACTGAAATTACCACCAACGGTTCCGTGGGGTTGGCCTACGTCTATTAGTTTCGGCCGCCGCCCGCCCATCTCAAACTGGACGAACAACGCCATAACCACTTAGAGTTGGTCCTATGGTCACGATTTTCGCCAGCATTAGCGAAGAACGGGAACGCTGGGCATTGTGGATTCCGGTCTTGTTTGGCATCGGCATCGGCGTCTATTTCATGCTTTCCGCTGAACCGCCATGGTATCTGGCCCCGGTCGTTACCATCGCCGCCGCGTTGATCTGGCTGACCGGCTTCATCTTGCGGAATTCACCCATCGGTTACGCCATAATGGCTTTTGGCCTTGCGTTCGGCATTTGCGCGGCCGGCGCAACGATTGCCCAATCTCGGGCGGTCTCCATAGACACGACAATGCTGAGTGCGCGAATCGGTCCAACCACGGTCATTGGCCGGGTCGCTCAGATGGAGGCCTTTCCCGACAGCGTCAGAGTCGTCATTGAAAGGCCGAGAATTGCCTCACTTGCCGCCCACAAGACACCCCATAAAGTGAAAATCCGGATTCGCGGCACCAATGACCGTGTCGGGCCCGGCGATTGGGTCCATCTCCGCGCCATTCTCTCGCCTCCGTCCCCGCCGGTGGCCCCTGGCGCCTTTGACTTCCAGAGGCATTCCTATTTTCAAGGGATAGGCGCAGTCGGTTTTTCGTTGGGGAAAATGCGCGTTACCTCGCGTGCCAATCAAAATGAAAGCGGTCATTTTGGTGTCCGCGTCTCTGCCCTGCGGACCGCAATCACCAACCGCATCTTGCAAGCATTGCCTGACCGTCGGGGCGGCGTTGCCGCGGCGTTGATGACCGGCGAACGCAGCGCCGTTCCGGAACCTCTCTTGGCTGACATAAGGGATGCGGGCCTGGCGCATCTTTTAGCGATTTCGGGGCTACATATTGGGCTTGTCGCCGGCATCATTTTCGCCGTGGCGCGGGCCATCTTTGCACTGATTACCCCCATCGTGCTCCGTTACCCGGTGAAGAAATGGGCTGCGGTTGCCGCCATGCTCGGCGCCTTTTGCTACGCCGTCCTGGCTGGTGCGACGCTGCCGACACAACGGGCATTTCTGATGATCGGCTTAGCGCTTCTTGGTGTCATTCTTGACCGGCGCGGCCTGTCGCTGAGGTCTGTCGCGTGGGCCGCCATGGTGATTCTTGCGGTCCAGCCGGAAAGCCTTATGGGCGCAAGTTTTCAGATGTCCTTCGCGGCCGTCATCGCATTGATCGCCGGTTATGAGTACCTGGCGCAGCGCCGCAAATTCAACGATTTGGCAGGTGTCGTCCCAAGAAATGACTTCTGGCGGGCCGGCGGCCGCTACTTGGCGGGCATCGCGCTGACCACTGTGATTGCCGGTGCGGCCACGGCACCGTATGCAATTTTTCATTTCAACCGTATCGCTGACTATGGAGTTCTTGCCAATCTGATCGCCGTTCCCGTCACCGGTCTGTGGGTGATGCCATGGGCGATCGCCGCTTTCATCTTGATGCCCGTGGGCATGGAAATGGCGGCCTTGATCCCCATGGGATGGGGAATTGATGTCATTGTGGGTGTTGCGGAAAACGTTGCCGCGTGGCCAGGGGCCGTGACACTTGTACCGGTCATACCGAATTGGGGGATTGTGTCTGTTTCCATCGGCGGGCTTTGGATCTGCCTATGGCGCCGGCCCTGGCGCCTGGCCGGAATTGCTGGAATCAGTACCGGTCTGCTGGCGCTTTATATATCTGTACCACCAGATATCCTCATCGACGGAGCCGGTCGTATTCTGGCCATTCGGGACCAATCCAATAACCTAATCGTTACGGCGCCGCGGCGGGCCCGCTTTCAGCGTGAAATTTGGACCCGCATGCTTGGGCGCGACCAGCCACCCCACATATTGCCGGTCACCGGGAGCCGCTTAAACGGCCGTCTTTCCTGCGACATCCAAGGGTGCCTGTTTCGAAAGGGCGGTCTGACAGCCGCCTTCGTCCGCAATGAAAATGCCGCCTTGGAAGATTGTGGCCACGCCGACCTGATCGTCGGCCTTATTCCAATTCGCCGGAAATGTCGCACAGCGCTTACCATCGACCGCTTTGATCTCTGGCGCCACGGTGCCCATGCCATCTGGATGGAGGCCGGTGCCATACGGGTTGAAACCGTCGGAAAATCGCGCGGCCGGCGCCCATGGGTACCAAAAATTCCGTCCCAAAATATGCCCATACAGCGGGGGAACTAATATCTCATCGGTTCAATACCGACGCATCAATCCGACAAGACGCCCTTGTATTTTTACCTGGTCCGGGCCGAATATTCTGGTTTCGTAGGCTTTGTTGGCCGGCTCAAGCGCAATTGACGCTCCCTTGCGGCGCAGGCGCTTCAACGTCACTTCGGTATTTTCCACCAAAGCGACGATGATGCTGCCATTGTTGGCTGTCTCAGAGCGTTCAATAACCACCGTATCGCCATCGTGGATACCGGCGTCAATCATCGAATCGCCTTCCACTTCAAGGGCATAATGTTCGATCTCAGCGCTTAACATCCCCGCCGGCACGTCAACCGTCAGCGACGTGTCGCGAAAGGCTTCAATGGGTGTTCCGGCAGCAATACGTCCGTACAACGGTAGTTGCAGGGCCTCCGTATCGGCCGTCACCATGGCACCAGGGAGATTAAAATCGCTTTTGAAACCGCCGCGAATGACATTCGGCGTGAATCCGGGTTTCCTCTTCGACGGCAGCGCCGGGGCTTCTTCGCGGTTTTCAGGCAGCCGCAAAACCTCAAGCGCCCGCGCCCGATGGGGCAGGCGCCGGATAAATCCTCGTTCCTCCAACCCGGTGATCAGACGATGGATCCCGGATTTTGATTTCAATTCCAAAGCCTCCTTCATCTCATCGTAGGACGGCGAAATACCGGTATCGCGCAAGGTTTTGTCGATGAAGGTCAGAAGTTCATACTGTTTTCGGGTCAACATTGGGTATTTCCCTTCAATTTGCCCTCAATATCATCTCACCGCGACGTCCTTTTCGGAATGGCCGTTATTAACGTACGCGTCGTGATTACAATTCTAAAAGGTTAGAATTAGCCTGAACAAAAGCAAAACGTTCGCTTATGTTCTACTAAAGTTCACGAACGGTGTCAAGAGAGTTCCTGCGCTTGTAAGTAGTAATGCATTCGGGCCATGTCTGCCAATCAACACAATCGATGCAAATTACTTGCTGGCATGAAAGTCAAAGAAGATCAGAGACTTAAAATCCGCATGCCTAGGCAATCATACGATCTGGTTGATCAATTCGCGCTCCCCTCGTGCCAGTCGGCCAAGGTTTTCAACCAGAAAATCCAGAACATTTTCTTCGTAAAGGCGCGTTTCGCCACCGGTATGCGGGGTAATCACGGCATTTTCCAGGTTCCATAAGGGAGACGATTCGGGCAGCGGTTCGGGTTCAAACACGTCCAAACCGGCGCCGGCGATCAGGCCGTTCGATAAAGCCTTTACCAGAGCGTCTTCATCGACCACCGGCCCGCGCGCAACGTTTATCAAGAAGGCGCTTGGCTTCATGCATTCGAACGCGGCCTCGTCCACCAGACCCCTTGTTTCCTCTGTCAGCGGGCAGGTCAGTACGGCCACGTCCGCCTCAGCCAGCTGATCATGGAAGGCCGCCGGCGCGTAGACCGCGTCAATGCCATCAGGAGGCGGCCCTTCGCTGCGGCGAATTCCAATCACCCGCATGCCAAAAGCCTGGGCCAGGCGCCCAAGCCGGCCGCCAATGGCACCCAGACCGTAGATCAGCATCGTCTTGCCCGCCAATTCGTCCTCGCGCTCGGCGATCACCCCGATCATATCCCGCCATTCGGCCTTTGCCTGGCGATCGCGGGCAAGGTGGATTTGCCGTGACAATGTCAATAACAGGGCCATGGCGTGATCACTGACGGCATTTACATTGACGCCACTGGAATTGCACAACCGCAGGCCCCGCGCCTCGATGGCGGCGACGTCAAATCGGTCGTAACCGGCACCACAGACATGGATGTAGCGGAGATTCGTTGCCTTCTCCAGCCACTCGTTTTGCCAAAATCCGGTGATGACCAAGACCTGCGCTTCTGCAATCCGCGCCGCCGTCTCATCGGATGTCCAGGTTTGAAAATGCGTATGACCGCTCGCACGGAGAGCAAAACAGTCAGTAAATTGATAGGCCGAATGGGCGAAATGAATGGTTGGACTAATTTCCATGGATTTTCCTCAAAACCCGGCCAAACCGACGTCGAGACGAGTGATAATGATTAATTCGCCGGCTTTCGCCGCGGCCGCGCCGGGAGGGCGTATAACCAGACAATCTGCCTCGGCGAATCGCGCCATCATGGCGCTGTCCTGGCGTTCGAAGGGCGTCGCCGTCAAATGCCCTTCCGGATCTGATCGAAGGGTCGCCCGCATGAAGTCTTGGCGCTGACCGTTCGCCGGCAGATCACGGCCAAGGCGTACCGTCTCCGTGACCAACCCGCCGTCGCCGGTTCCCAACATGACCGCCACGGCAGCACGCAAAAACAGCGCCGCCGTGACACCGGCGGAGACCGGGTTCCCGGGCAGGCCAAGCACAGGGACGCCCTTCCATTCACCAAATATCAGCGGTTTACCCGGCCGCATGGCGACTTTGTAGAAATTGAGGTTCAGGCCATCCGCGCCCATCACTCTGCGCACCAGATCATAATCCCCAACCGAAGCGCCGCCGATGGTAACCAAGGCGTCAGCGCCTTTGGCACCGGCCAGCGTCGCAATAAGAGAGTCTTCCGTGTCCCGGGCGATACCAAGGTTCACGGGTGTGCCGCCCAGCACCCGAATATAGGCTTCCAAGGCCAGGCTGTTGGAACTGATGATCTGGTCGGGGCCCAATGGATCCCCCGGCATGACGACTTCATCACCGGTGGCGACGATCGCAATACGCGGACGCCGCCGGACGCGCGCTCCTCTGGCTCATCGCGGTGGCGTACGCGCTCCTGGCCGCGGTGCTCGCGCGGTTCCGCCGCTCGCTGCGCGCGACCCTGCGCGACTCGCTCTTCCTCGTGCCGCCCCGGCTGCTCGCGCTCTTCGACCGCATGTGTATCCTGCTCGGCGCCGTCTTCCTCGCGCAGGCCGCGCGCTTCGGCGCGTGGGCGTCGCCCCCGCTCGCCGCGGCACTCTGGCGGAGCGGCGGGCCGAGCTGCCATGGCAT